>CALCNF010000116.1 GCA_937897815.1 uncultured Pseudomonadota bacterium
AGCTGGTCTACGTCATTGGGCGACACTGCAACTCCGAAGACTTCTGCTCGATCCGGCTCGAGCGGAGGACCCCAGGTGGGATGTTCCTCAACGCCGTGGTCATCCAGGAAGACCAGTGGTTCACGGGCTACAACAACACCACTCCGACGGCGGCCGCCCTGAGGCAGAACAAGCTCATCGTGGTCGGAGCGACAGAGAACACGAATGACGTGGGCGATGACTATCGATACGGGTTCCTGGCACAGTTCGATATCGGCGAGCCCAACGAGGAGCCGTCTCTGACGGGCACGCATCGCGAGAGTGAGCCGAGCGCGATCCTCGACATCGCCTTGACCATGGGGGGGCTACCGGTCGTCGCGGGTTTCTTGGAGCCCAAGGGACAAGACACCCCCTCGAAACGAGATCCCTGGGCCATGCGCTACAAGATCCTCGGAGGATTCTCTCATGACTCCAGCTGGGTCGCTAACCTGGGCTTCAGCCTCGACAGCGGCTCATGCATCAGCGAGCAACATGAGGACATGTTGGTCTCCGTTGAGATCCTGGAGGGTGCGAACAAGGCGTATCTGTTTGCAGGACAGACCTACGATGAGGCCACTGAGAGCGCAGTGAGCTGCATCGTTCAGCTCGACCACAGCAGCGGGGCCCCGGTAGGAATCAAGAACCTCGCAGCCGGGACGAACGCCCACCATCACGTTCGGCGCATGAGCGTCCTCCCGAAGATCGCAGGCGAGCCCTATGTCGCCCTGCTCGTGGGGAGCTTCGTTGAGGAGGACCCGAATGGTGACTTGAGCGGGCCGCAGCCGCTGCTTCGTCCAGTGTCCTTCTCCGTGAACACGTCGGGCACGAAGCAGAACGTAAACTTCATCACCATGAATGTGGAAAACCCGATCAAGCTCAGCGGATTCCCATTCCCAGAATCGGCCATCCTCCACGACGCCTGCTTTCTGCCATACCACCCCATGGTGCTGGTGGGCAGCGGCCAGACTACCGATGAGACTGGGGCTGTCCACGTGACGCCCTACTATGCGGAGTACGACCACCAAGCGGGACTCAAGAGCGTGGAGCCCTTTGTGCCGAACGCGCTTCATAAGTACGCGGTGGACACCAATGACCGCTTTCGAGCGTGCACGACCGTGATTCACGAGGACGACATGTACGTGATGGCGGTGGGTGATATTCAGGAGCAAGAATCAACCGATGGGCTGGACGACAGCTTGCTGGTGAACCTCCTTCCCCAAGCCGATACGGCCATAGAAGCGGCTTGCCCAGGAGAGTAGAGGAATGAGCATTCTGTTTCCGGCCATCAGGCGTGACATGTCGAAAGGGCGCGGCCTAGGACTTGCGCTGGCCACGTTGGCCCTGATGAGTCTCGGGGCGTGTATTGAGGCGGCGCCGTTCTCAGGGGGAGCCGACGCTGGCATCGAGCCCGCTGACGCGCAGCAATCAGACGGGGTCTCTGACGCTGGGTCGGCGAGCGACGCGATCGAACCGGACGCTCCGAACGACGGGGGTCCGACCCTCGACAGCGGCCAGCCGGATGGGCAGGGGACCGAAGACTCGACGCCCGATGGCCCCAAAGCGGACACCCCCCTCCCCTGTGACGAGACCGGCTGTCCTTGCTCAGAGAATGATCCGTGCGCCGAAGGCCTCTCCTGTTATGAGGGCATGTGCTGCGCGCCGAGCTGCTCGGATGGAGCGGAATGCGGTTCGGACGGCTGTGGCGGCGACTGCGGGTCCTGTGACGATGGGCTTGGGTGCACGCCCGAGCAGACATGCGAGATCGAGTGCGAAGCCGGCGCGTCCGTCTGCGGTGTCGGTGCGAACGCCGACGTCGCTTACATCTGCGACGGCGATGGTTGGGGGTATGACCCCACGGTGAGCGGTCAGAACTGTGCAGCGAACGAGGAGTCGTGCGTGGAGGGCGCCTGCGTATGCGTCCCGGATTGCTCCCCCGAGACCTGCAGCGATGATGGCGAGAGCGACGGCTGCAACGGGGTCTGCCCCTCGACATGCGGTGACGACGAGTTCTGTGACGCCGAGGGACAATGCGCTGAAGCGGAGTGCGTCGCCGGCGAGGTGTTCTGCCATGAAGGGCAGCCCTATCTGTGTCAAGGCAATACGATCAGCGGCTCCCTCGCGCTCGGGCCGGTCGTGAACTGTGGAGTCGCGGGGTGCGTGATTCAAGACTTCGGAGAGCTTCAAGAGCTTGAGGCGCTGGACGACTACGACAAATACTGTGGATGCTCGGAGCCCCAGCACTGCCTCGATGACGAGCACCTCCATGTCTGCGGCAACGGCGGCGTCGCGGCGATCCTGCCGTGCGCAGACGGAAAGGTCTGTGATGACACCACGGACGCCTGCGTGGTCCCCTCCGAGGAGGGAGACGCCACGTGCTGCATAGGCAAGTGCGGCGGCGTCAGCGAGTGTGGTGGGATCTGCGCGTGCCAAGAGGACGAGAGCTGCGCAGATGACGGGCATTGCTACGGCTACTGCGACGCCTTCGAGCTCGGCCAGAGCCACTGCGCGGATGACACGGATAAGGTGCTGCTCGTGTGTGAGTCGGGTACGCCGCCTGGGCTCTCAGGAGCGCAATACTGGGTCCCTCATTGGTGCGAAGACGAAGAAGAGAATGTCGCCTCGATATGTGAAGAGGTCGCCGATAATGACGCGGTGTGCACCGACCCGGGAGATGGGCCTGAGCCCGCGGACTCGCAGTGCTGTTCCGAGCACTTCGGCACGTGCGGCTTCGTCGACGAGTGCGAAGGTGTCTGCAGCTGCCAAGACAGCGAGGTCTACCCGGCTGGGTACACATGCTCCGGCGACAATCACTGCACAGCCCCCTGCCCCGGCGACCTCGGAAACACGCAGTGTCTCGACAGCTCGGCGCTGAAGATTTGCACGACCCAGGGCTGGCTGCTTGAGGCCTGTCAAAACGGTCAATTCTGTAGCACGGAAGGTGGGGCCAACAGCGCCATGTGCGCCAGCGCGGGGAGCTCCGAAGACCAATACGCTGTGCCCTTCAACGTGGATGGCCTCTCGAATCAATCGGGCCAGATCGCCGACCACGAGGACCTGTCCATCCACACCGTGAATGGGGACGGCCCGTTCTCCATCAGCATGTGGATCTGGGGTTCCAACTTCAACGAGGAGGGCATTCAACCGTTGCTGCGCAAGGGAGGGATCGCCGTGGAGACCGCGGGTGGAACTCCAGGCAACGCGGAGTGGATTCTCTACGCGAAAGATAAGCGTTTTTACTTCACCCTGTACGACAGCCAAGGGGTCGCTTGGTACAAGCAAAGCAACGCTGTGGCTCAGCAGGTCAACGGTAACTGGAATCACCTGGTTGTGACCTACGCGGGTAACTTCGACCCAACAAACGACCCGCACAAGTTCACGAAGTTCTACCTCAATGGGACGAACGTCACCGATTCTTCAGGGGCCGGGTCAGGCAGCTCAAGCGCCTCCCCTGGCACCTACACGGGCACGACCAACGGGACGAAGCCAGTCGAGGTAGGCTTCACTCCGCTTCCGGATCCCACCTGGTTGCAGAGCGCGATCGACGACGTCGCGATCCTGCACGCCTATGTTCCAGCGGCCTTGTTGTCAGCCATGACGCTCGGAGACGCCCAATGCGGGGTGGATCTGACGACAACGAACGCGGCCGAAAACCTGGTCGCCTATTGGCGTTTTGAAGACATCGACAGTGGATGGACGGCGAGCATGTCGCTCGTGGGGAACCACACCATGAACTTCAGCTTCCCCCCCGACCCTTGGGACTCACCGTGCAGCGTAGCGCTAGGAGAGCTCTAGCCGAGCCCTCACGCCAACTGTAGCCCGCACTCAGGACAGGCCTTAGGACCTGTGGGGAACGTCGTCAGGCACGCCGGACAGGTCATCTCTTCTGCGTTGAAGTCGAGAACTCCCTCGGCGATGGCCTGCTGGTCTGTGTCCAGGCCGTCCATCCAGCGAGCCTCCAGAACCTGGCGCGCCCGCTGGACGTCTTGGCTCGCGACCGCGAGCCAGAGCGTGGTGCTTCACGAACCGGGCTTGCAGCCGCCCTCCGGTTGCATGAGCTGGGCGTAGATCCCCGCTCCTTCCAGCGTTCGTCGCGCGTCCTTCAACGCGCCCATGGGTCCCTCCATCAGGACAGTGGCTTCTGGGGTCTCGCTCATATGTACGCCTTCACGAAGTCATTTTCCTGGGTTCGTCTCTTCACCAGCTCATGCACCTTTTTGGCGAAGAGCTTGTTGTCCTTGAGGATCGCCTCGAACACATTCCTACGAATGACGAAGCTCTGTACAGGACCATCCGCGATCACGTCGGCGCTACGAGGCTGGTCGAGCACGAGCGCCATCTCGCCGAAGACGTGTCCGCGAACGAGCGTCGCGACCTCCAGGGTTCCCCTCAGAAACCCCCGCTTGACCCTCACCTTCGCTCGTCCGCTGTACATCAGAAAGAACGAGTCACCAGGGCTTCCCTGACGCACGATGCTCGTCTCCGCGGGAAACTCGAAGAGGCCGATGTCCTGGCACAGCTCATTGAGATTCTCCACAGGGATCCCCTCAAAGAAATAGATGTTGCGGCTAAGCTCGGCCAGCTCCTGGAAGATCGACTCTGTGAGCTTGAGCTCTCGAATCTTGGGCTCCTCCTCTGCCCCTCTAAGCGCGCGCCGAAACCCCAAGCCTACTTCTCCTTGATCTCAAGTCGCATGGAGGAAGCGTGCCCCTTGGCCTGAAGCTTCTTCGCCACCTTCTCAGCCTCTCGCATGACTCTGAGAAGATTCAGACCCGCGATCTTCTTCACATCCTTCTCG
This sequence comes from uncultured Pseudomonadota bacterium, assembly GCA_937897815.1. Taxonomy (GTDB): domain Bacteria; phylum Myxococcota_A; class UBA9042; order PHBI01; family CALCNF01; genus CALCNF01. The sequence continues at coordinate 4,814 of CALCNF010000116.1, forward strand.
GTGTAGCCGCGCTTGAGGAGCTCTTTCAGGAGCGCAGGGTAGGTTGAGACGTCTTCGAGACCCGTAGGCCCAGGGCCCATGCCGTCAAAGTCTGACCCGATCCCGATGTAGTCGACCCCGATGAGCTTCTTGATGTGGTCCATGTGATCGACCACGTCGGACAACGTGGACTTCGGCGCGGGGTTGCTGGCGTGCCACGCCTTCATCCCATTCTCGACGCCCGTCGGATCACCGAGGTGCATGGTCTGCAAGCGCGCCTTCTCCGCGCGGGCCTTCGCGCCATGCTCCCAGACGGTCTTCGAGACGTAGCTCTCAAGAAAGTCCACCATGACGATACCGCGGTTCCGCTTCACCTTCTTGAGCACCGCATCGGGTACGTTCCTGGGATGGGGGTTGATGGCGGAGGCGCCCGAGTGACTGAAGATCACCGGCGCCTTGGAGACCTTGAGCGCGTCGGTCATGGTCTTCGCGGAGACGTGGGAGAGGTCGATGAGCATGCCCATGCGGTTCATCTCACGCACGACCTCCTTGCCAAACTTCGTGAGACCGCCGTGCGCAGGAGCGTCGGTCGCGGCGTCCGCCCAATCGGTGTTCTTCCAATGGGTGAGCGTCATGTAACGCGCCCCGATGTCGTACATCATCCGAAGGACGCCAAGGGAGTTGCCGATGCTGTGACCACCTTCCATGCCGATCAGCGAGGCGATCTTCCCCGAGCCGTGGATGCGAACCACGTCGTCGGCGGTGAGGGCCAGCTCGAAGGTCTCGGGAAAGCGCGCGTTGAGCCGGTGGACGAGGTCGATCTGCTCCAGGGTCACGGCAACCGCCTCATATCGCGAGAGGCTCGTCGGGATCCAGACGGACCAGAACTGAGCCCCTACCCCGCCCTGCTTTAACCTGGGGATGTCCGTGTGCATGGGCTTATCGAGGCGGCTTGTGTCCTGGTGAAAGCGCAGATCCTCAATCTTGTTCTTCACCCGAGACCGAAACTGCCACGGCACATCATTGTGGCCATCGATAAGCGGGACCTCGGCGAGGATCTTCAAGACCTGCTCGTCGAAGTCCCGCGCGTGCGCGGCGGGCGCTACGAGAGCGACGATCAACAACATCAACAGCAGGCGTGTGTTCATTAGGCCAGATCCTCACGGGCTCAGAGGCGGAACCATTATCAACCGGTCTGCGCCATGGATCCAGCGCCCTTCACTGACACTCGTCGACCGCGACGCCCGCGGCCCGAAGCGCGGCCGGCGACTCGGGGTCCATGGCGAGCACTGGCGCCAGAGAAATGGCGCGCACGTCCGTGCCCAGCACCTCGTTGATCTTCGCGATAAAGAGGTTCGCCAGAAACGCGTAGCCTGTGTCGGTGAAGTGAACGCCGTCTAGACCCACGATGCCACCAAACCGCTCCGCGCCCAGTCGCTGATCACCCACCATAAGGCCGTTGGCCGAGATCTCGGCGACCGGCTCCATGAGATCAACGACGTGGAGGTTGGGGTGGGTCGCGGCCCGCTCTCCAGTGATCGCGTTGAGGTAGAGCGCGGCCTGCTGCAGTGACGTGAGGAAGGCCTCCACGTCGGCCAACTCCTCGGCCTCTACCTCTTTCAGGTGCCTCTTGGCCGCGGGGAGCAAGCTTGGGTCCGGCAAGTTCGCTACGAAGACCTGGGCTTCGGTGGCGGCCAGGCGATCCAGGACCGTGCCGAGGGCCTCGGCGATGCTCGCGAGCTCTTCAGCGGTCATGGGCTCGGGGTCATTGAGGAGAGGCCGCAGCACATCGTTTCCGTACAGGTCCGTGCTCATGATCATGGTGGGCTCCAGCCGCTCCACACGCTCCACTGGACTGTCGGGGAGCGGCGCGAGGATCTCGCCATGGGGGTCATAGACGAGGTGGCCGAGGAAGTTCGCCGCCAGGTCGTCGGGCGGAAGCCCGTGGAGGAGGTGAACCACCTTTGCGTTGCCGACCGAGAGGTTCATCACCTCAACATCTGGGTCCTCGCGCATGCCATCGAACGAAAAGTCACCGCTCTCGGGATCCGTAAACGCGCTGATCGAGCCCATGATTTGAGTGGCCACAAAGGTCACGACATCCGGACTTGGGCAGTCGGGGGGATCTCCCACCTCCTGGGGGCTGATCTGTGGGAAGAGCGGCTCGATCAGCGCGGGTAGGGTCATGAAGCCGCCGGCCTGTCTGACCACCTGAGCCAGGGGGCTCATCAGCACTCCATGAGCTGTAGGAACTCCTCCCTGGACACCCTGACCGAGGCTCGCGCCGATCCCGACCACGCGCTCGAAGTACGCGCTCTGAGGAGCGAGATAACGAAAGCCTGCGGGGTGTGTTCGCTCGCCGTCCTTGGTGTGCAGGACCACGTCCACGGGACCGCAGGACGCGTGGCCTTGAACGGTGACCTGTACGTGGTCATCGGCCAGCGCTGACAATCCGTACGCGAGGACCCCGCCGAATCGAACCTCCTCGATCTCCTCGGCTCGAAGATCCAGGACGCTCAAGTCCACGGTGACCGGGTAGTAACCTGAGCAGGGCCCATAGGCAGGCTCAAGACCGCCCTCGCCCTCGCCTCCCGAAGACTGGCAGGCGACGCTGAACGTCAGCATAGAGACCAGGAGTAGGCGAGCTCTCACTGTCTAAGCTCCTATCCGGAATCGACCACGGTCCGCCTCAAAGGCGGCCACGGTGGTCGTCTCCCCAAGCGTGAGCTCGGCGAGGATCCGGCCCGTGAGCGGGACAAACTTGAAGCCGTGACCTGAGAATCCGGCGCCCACGACGATCCGCGGGTCTTCAGGAAGGCGGTCGAGGATGAAGTCCTCGGTCTCGGTGAGGGTGTAGATGCAGGTCTCGGTCTTGTTCACGCGCAGGTCGCGCGCATCAAAGAGGCGACTCATGCGCTCGACAATCCGGCGAACCGTCGCCTCACATGGCTCCACCTCAAGAACATTCGGGTCGTCGGAGCCACCCGAGACCTGGTGATGCCCCACCTTGGGGCCGTCGGCGTCAATGGCCGGTGTACCGTAGTAGACAAGGTCATCGCCGTCGCCGATCCAGACCCAGGGCGTGAGGGTTCCCATCCGCCACAGCGCTCGCTTCGCGCCTCCAAGGAAGGCGACCGTCTGGCGACGAACGCTGAGCCGCTCAGACAGCTGGGGAAGCAAGCGGCTCGCCCACGGCCCCGCCGTGACGACCAGGCGCTCCGTCTCCAGGGTGCCCGTCTCGGTCGTGATGGAGATCGCCTTCGTTCCGCTGGCGATGTCGGTCACTCGCGTGTTCTCCAGAACATCGACGCCGAGCTCCTCAAGGCGTCTCCTGAGCGTCATGAGCGTACGTCGAGCGAAGACGACCCCGCTGCTCGGGTCAAAGATGGCCGCGTCGTCCAGGTCGGGGTGGAGCGCGGGGCAGCGCCGGTTCACCTCCAGAGGGTCCAGGTGCTCCACCTCGACGCCCCCGGCCTCCACAGCTTTGATGTAGGCGCCGAACGGCCCCTCGCCTGGGCCAAACAGATAGCCACCCGTGCGATGCACCAGCGGCTGCTCGCTCTCCCGCTCAAGCCTCGGCCAGGCCTCCGCGTTTGCCTCCGCCATGAGGCGAACATAGGTCGGGTGGTGGTACGTGCTCCGGGTGACGCGAGCGGAGCCGTGGGAGCTCCCATGGGTGTGGCCGAGGTCAAATCGCTCGACGAGCGCGACCCGGCTGATCCCCGACTCCCGGAGTCGCCATGCGGTCGCGAGACCTACACCGCCGGCCCCGATGACAACCGCATCGTAGACAGACATCCTCAGCCCGCCATCATGAGCGCACGAGCGACCTCAATGGTGCGCGCGACACCCTCGTCGTCGACGTCGAGGTGCGTGACCGCGCGCATGCGATGTGCGCCCCCCGTGATCCAGACGCCGGACTCAGCCAAGCGGCGAACCAGCGCCGGCGCTCCGCCGGGGTCGGGGGTGGCGAGAGGATGAGCGGCATCGATATCGAAGTACACCAGGTTCGTCTGAACCGACTCCAGGTTGACCCGCAGACCATCGATGGCGTCGAAGCTCTCGGCCAGGGTCCGCGCTCGGCGATGATCGTCGGCCAGCCGGTTCACATGATGCTCCAGAGCGTGAACCCCTGCGGCCGCCAAGATTCCCGCCTGGCGCATACCACCGCCGTACATCTTACGAAATCGATAGGCGAGCGCGACCGTGTCGCGAGGACCCGCCAGGAGACTACCGACCGGGGCCCCAAGACCCTTGGAGAGGCACAGGGAGACCGTATCGAACGGGGCTGCGAGCGCGCTCGCCGACACGCCAGAGCCCACCGCGGCGTTCATAAGTCTGGCGCCGTCGAGGTGAGTGGCGATACCGCGCTCCTTAGCCAACGCGGTGACGGCCTTCCAGTTGGCCTCGTCCACGATCCTGCCGCCCGCGCCATTGTGGGTGTTCTCCATACAGATGAGGGTCGTGGGGGCGTAGTGCGGGTCGTCCGTCTGGTGAATCAGCCCTCGCACCTGGTCGAGGGGAAGCGTTCCGTCCGTCGAAGTCACCGGGCGAATCGTCACCCCGGCCAAGGAGGCCGCGCCCCCGGACTCATAGTTCAGGATGTGACAGCCCGCGTGGGCGATGAGCTCGTCACCCGACCGTGTGTGGCTCCGCACGGCGAGCTGATTGGCCATGGTCCCGGAGGGCACGTACAGCGCCTCCTCCTTTCCCAGGAGGTCCGCTGCGCGGCGCTCCAACTCGAGGATCGACGGGTCGTCACGGAAGACGTCATCGCCCACAGGAGCGGAGGCCATGACCTCGCGCATCTGGGCCGTAGGCCGCGTGACCGTATCGCTTCGCAGATCGATGATTGGATTGCTCATGGCACCATCCTGCCACAGGCGCCCACGCGTCGACCAATGGCCCACGAGACGACCGTGGAAACCTGATGCGAGGCTACGTGATCGCCGCAGGGGAGTGCCTGGACTTTTGACCTTCTGAGGCCATACCATGGGGCTATCCTGCAGTACTTGAGGCACCTGGACCTGCGACGAAGCTCAACCATGAGCGCTCTTCGACGACCTGACGTGACGAGCAGTCCTGCCGCATCCTACGGCCCCAGGCCGTAGACCACCCCCTGCTCCCGAGAGTCTCCTTGTTCGTCGAAGACCCACAACAACTGCGCTACCCCGTCGTAAGCAGAGCTGACTGATGGGTCTTGGGTACTGGTACGTCAGGTTTCGCGGATGGCTCGCAGCGCGTCCATTTGAGCGCGCTTGTCGCGATCCGGAGGCCGCTCAGGCGAAGGTCTTGCAGACGATTCTCCGCGACAACGGTCGAAGCTCCTTTGGCGCCGATCATAGCTTCAGCGAGCTCGGCTCTTACGAGGACTTCAAGCAGCGCGTACCCATCCGAGACTATGAGGCCCACCGACCTTACGTGGAGCAGATCCTGGAGGGGAACCTCACGGCGCTCACCTCGGAGGCCCCCTTCATGTTCGGCTCGACCAGCGGGACGACCAATAAGCCTAAATGGGTGCCCATCAACAAGCGCTGGTACCGGCAGCTGGCATCCAACGTGAGGGTTTGGCTGACCCGGGCGATCATGAGTCACAGCCGAGCTCTCGACGGTAAGGTCCTCACGGTGGTGAGCCCCGCCGTGGAGGAATACGCGCCAAGCGGGATGCCCATTGGCTCCGCCTCCGGACTCACCAACAGTCGAGTCCCCTGGTTGATTCGCCGCACCTACGCCATCCCCTATGAGGTCGCGGAGATCGCGGACTACGAACAACGTTACTTCGCGATCGCGCGGCTCGGGGCCGAGTCCAACGTCACGATGGTGATCACCCCCAACCCCTCCACGCTCTCGCGCATCGCGGACGAGATGCGCGCTCACGCAGACCGCATCATCGCGTCCATCCGCACAGGCGCCCTGGGAATTGACGTCGCGGGGCTCTCAGGACCGCAGAGGAAACTGCTGGAGGGGATTGACTCCAAGCTGAAGCCCAACCCCAAACGAGCGGACGTCCTACAACAAGCGCTCGACAGGGAGGGCACCCTGCTCCCCAAGCATTGCTGGGGACGACTCGCGCTCATTGGCTGCTGGCTTGGAGGCTCGGCGGGCGTGCATGCTCGAGCGCTGCTCAAGTCCTTTGGCGAGGTGGCGCTCCGCGACCTGGGCCTCCGCGCGACCGAAGGTACGTTCTCAATCCCCCTCGCGGACGGCGTTGCCGACGGTGTTCTCGCGCTCCACAGCAATTTCTACGAGTTCATTCCGGTCGACGAGATCGAGAGCGACTCCCCTCGCACGCTCCTCGCCCACGAGCTTACGCTGGGGGCACAGTACTACCTCGTAATTACGACGTTCGGTGGTCTGTACCGATACGACATGAACGACGTCGTGGAGATCTGCGGCTACCATGAGAAGGCCCCCATGATTCGCTTCATGCGAAAGGGTCGCGACATGGTGAGCATCGTCGGTGAGAAGCTCCACGTGAACCAGGCGCTAGCCGCGGGTCGACACGCGATCTCGGCCACGGGACTCGATTGGGTTCAGTTTCGACTGCTCCCCGATGAAGAGGGCTCCAAGCACCTACTCCTTGTGGAGTTTGTCCAAGAGCGCCTGTCTCCCGAGGAGCGCGAGCGCTTCATCGAGGCCTTCGACGCTGGCCTGATGGAGGCGAACCCCGAGTACCCTTCCAAGCGGAAGTCGGACAGGCTTGGACGTCCAGAGCTCATCCCGATGAAGGCCGGTTGGGCGGACGGACAGAGGCAGTGGGATGTCCAGCAGGGCAAGCGCGACGTCCAGTACAAATGGAAATACATCGATGTCGCGTGGGACGACCACTCACGAGGCTGTGTTCTGGAGAGCGACGACTCGGTGGCGCTGGCCTAGGAGTCGCGTGAGCCGCGGCTCTTCGATGGCGACCCTGGCGGGGGCCGTGAGGCGCCACGGTAGTTGTGTTGTGCCGTAAGACGGGCTAATCCCAATGTATGGAGATGGCCATCCTCGCCGCGGGGCTCTTCGTGTTCCTCGCGCATCTACTCGATCTGGTGTTTCGAGCGACCAAGATCCCGGACATCCTCGTCCTGATGATCGTCGGCGTCATCGCCGGTCAGGCTCTTGAGGTCAGCACCATCACGACCCTCAAGGACGTCGGGCAGTTCGTCGCGGTCGTCACCCTGGTCGTGATCCTCTTCCAAGGAGGCCTCGGCCTGAAGATCCGGGAGGTGCTCCAGGCCGCCAAGCGCGCCACCCCGTTCGCGCTGCTCTCCATGGCGGGCGCCGTGGCGATGATGACAGGCGTCCTCTACCTCTACCTGGGCCCGCCGTCCGGTGGATCCCTCGATACGACGACATGCCTCCTCGGCGCGCTGATCCTCGGCGGAACCTCCTCGGCCGTCGTCATCCCCATGCTCAACAGCCTCGGCACGAGAAAAGAGCTCTCCGCGACGCTGACGCTAGAGAGCGCCCTGACGGACGTCGTGTGCATCATCGGCACCGTGGGTATCGTCACCTCGCTGTCCATGGGCAGCGCTCCATCCGCCGGTGGCCTCCTGGGCGACGCGGTGTTCTCCCTGGTCCTGGCGGCGCTCAGCGGCTTCATCTCGGGCGTGATCTGGACAGGCATCACGGCCGCCTCCAGCCGAATGAAGTCCAACAAGCTCACGACCCTGGCCTTCGCCCTCGTCCTCTACGGTCTGGCTGAGAAGGTCGGGATCAGCGGAGCCATCACCGCGTTGACCTTCGGGATCACCCTGAACAACCTCCCGACGGGCATCCGCCTCCGCCTCCAGGTATCGGACACGCCCATCACGCTGGACGTGACGGAGATGACCGGCCAGGAGCGCAAGCTATACGAAGAAGTCGTCTTCCTCCTGAAGGCCTTCTTCTTCTTCTACCTCGGCCTCACGGTAGAACCGGGCGACTTCCTGTCGGGAAGCGCCATGCTGGCCCTGGTGCTGGCCCTGGTCCCGTTCATTCCCCGCTTCCCGGTGCTCTTCATCCTGGATCGTAAGACCACGCCGCGCCGGGACGCGCTGATCGCCTGGTCCCTCGTGCCTCGTGGGCTGGCGGCCGCGGTGCTCGCCCAATACGCGGTCGGCAAGGGCGTCCCGCACGCGGAGAGCCTGGCGCAGGTGGTGAACCTGATGGTCTTTCTCTCCATCACCGCCGTAGCGGTCTCGGTCTTCCTGATCGAGCGCGGCAAGCTCGACTCCCTGGGTCAGGTCGCGCTGACCTGGTTCCCAGAAACCCTCGCGGAGCCGAGCGAGGTTTCGGGGGAAGAGGCGTCGAAGGACGAAAGCACAGCCACACAGATCTCGCCGGTGGCCGCGCTCGACGCGCCGGCGCCGCCGTCGCCACAGCCAGAGCCTGCAGCCGCCGCACCCACGGAGAGCGCACCGGAAGAGCCTCTTCAGACCGTGACGGTTGATCTTCGGCCAGCGCCGGGACCCGACGCCCCCGACGAAGAGCTCTAACGGGCCCCTATCGCGGTGGCCGCGGCCTCGGCCATCGTCCAGAGCTCACCGGGGAACAGGCCGAAGTAAACGACCAGCGCCATGGAGAGTCCGCCTGCGGCCAGGACAGCCGTGGGCGCCACCAGGGCCTCCTCATCAGCCGCCTCAGTCGTGTAGGCCGCCTTGACCACGATGAGGTAGTAGTAGAGCGAGATGGTGGCGTTGATGGCGGCGATCAGGACCAGCCAGAAGTGGCCCTGCTCAAGGGCCGCGGCGAAGAGGAACCACTTGCCCGCGAAGCCGGGGGTCGGCGGGATTCCCGCGAGGCCAAAGAGGCCAACGAGCAGCAGCGCGCCCAGGAAGGGCGAGCGCTTGTGCAGGCCCGCCAGGGAGTCAAACGTCACCGGTGCCCCGTCCGCTCCCAGGGCACAGACCACAGTGAAGGCGCACAGGCCCATGGCCAGGTAGATCACTCCATAGAAGATCGCGGCGCTCATTCCCGTGTGGGACAGGGTCAACAATCCGATCAGGATGTAGCCCGCGTGCGCGATGGTGCTGTAGGCCAGCAGGCGCTTGATGTCCCGCTGAGCGATTGCCGCCAGGTTGCCGAAGGTCATGGACACCACGCACAGAATCAAGAGCGTGGTGATCAGCACCTCACTGTCGGGGACCGCGAGGCACAGAACGCGGGCGATGACGCCGACAGCAGCCACCTTGGAGGCCGTCGCGATGAAGGCGACGCTCTCGTGCGGCGCGGCCTCATAGACGTCCGGGGCCCAGCTGTGAAATGGGAAGACAGCCAGCTTGAAGAACAGGCCTGCGAGGAGCAAGAACAGCCCGACCATGAACATGGGGCTGGACATGACCGCGGCAGGAGCCGCCGCGATCGCGGCCAGATACGTCGTTCCAGTCGTGCCGTAGATCAGGCTCATGCCATACAGGCTCACCGCTGAGGCCGCGCCACCGAACACCACATACTTGGCCGCCGCCTCACTTCCGCGATCGGCTCGCTTGCCGAGCGCGGCGAGGACGTACAGGGCGTAGGCGCTCATCTCGAGGGCCACGAAGAGCGTGAGCATCTCCGTGGCGCTCACGAGGATCATCATCCCGGCCGTCGCCAGGAGGAGGAAGACGGGATAGTCGCCTCGAGCCACCTGCCGAATGCCATCTCGTCGACTCGCCAGCAGCGTCACCACGAGGAGACCGATCGCGAGGGCGATCTTCATGAGCTGGCTGAAGGCGTCGACCTGATAGATGCCAGGGAAGAACGGCTCTCCCTGAGAAGAGAGGCCCATAGCCGAGGTCACGACCACCGCCACGGCGCCGACCAATGAGGTCCACCAGGTCGCCCTGCCATTGTTGGCCACCATGGCGACCACGAGCGCGAACAGCGCGGCGATCAGCGTGGTCGCTTCAGGCAGGAAGTTCAGGAAGTCGGCGGGCATGAGGTCGGGGTCACCCTCCGTTGAAGAGTGCGAGGAAGGTCTGCGTCGCCGGAGCGAGCATGTCGAGGATGGGCTTCGGGTAGAAGCCGAAGCCCAGGAGTACGATGAGCAGCATGGCGCGTGGAATGATCTCGAATGGGGTGGGCTCCACCAGGTGATCCCACTTCTCGTTGACCGGACCGAACATGGCCTTACCGAAGACTCGGAGCATGTAGGCCGCCGTGAAGATCAGACCCGCGACGGCGAGGAAGCCCAGGACAGGGAAGACCTGTACCGCGTTGATGAAGACGAGCAGCTCAGCCCAGAAGCTCGCGAAGCCCGGGACGCCGATGCCGCACAGGCCTGCGCAGATAAAGAAGGCCGTGGCTACCGGGATCTGACGAACCATACCGCCGAAGTTCCGGATGTCTCGGTCGTGGGTCTGCTCGTAGATGAAGCCGACCGAAGAGAAGAACAGGGCGGTCATCACGCCGTGAGCGAACATCTGGAACACCGCGCCATTGGTGCCGTCGACACCCAGGGTGTTCAAGCCCAGCAGCACGATGCCCATGTGGGACACAGAAGAGAACCCAATCACGTACTTGAAGTCGGTCTGGCGCATGGCGACGAATGCGCCGTAGACGATGTTGAACGTCGCCAGCACAGCGAACTCGTACATCCAGGCCTGAGCGCCCTCAGGCAAGAGCGTCATGGCGATGCGCAGGATTCCAAAGGCGCCCAGCTTCATGAGCACGCCGGCGTGAAGCATGGACACCGCGGTCGGCGCCGCCACGTGACCCGCGGGGGACCAGGAGTGGAAGGGGAACATGCCCGCGAGGATCCCGAAGCCGATGTAGAGGAACGGGTAGAGGAAGACCTGGGTCTCCACGTCGATGTGCGCCTTCGCGATCTCCAGCATCGACCAGCTCTCGCCGCCAGCCACCCAGAACAGGGCGGTCAGGGCCGGGAACAGGAGCGCCGAGCCTCCCATCAGGAAGATCATGAGCTTCATGCCCGCGTATTCGCGCTGCGTGCTCCCCCAGATGATGATCAGCGGGTACATGGGTAGGACCGCGATCTCGTAGAAGAAGAAGAACGCGAAGAGATCCAGAGAGACGAAGACGCCGAAGACGCCGACGACCAGCAGCGACATGAAGGCGAAGTACTCTTTCGCTCGCTTGCTCGTGTCCAGGTGCCACATGGACAGCACGCCCGTCACGTAGACCAGCGCCGTGAGCATGGTGAGCACGACCGCGAAGCCGTCGACTCCCACCAGGTACTGGATCCCGAAGTCAGGAACCCAGGGGACAGCCTCCATGAACTGGAAGCCACCCGCGGCCATGTCGTAGTCCGCCCAGACGATCCCGCTCAAGACCATGGTCACCACGGAGGCCGCGGCGTTCACGAGCTTGATGGCCATATGGTTCCGGCCCGGGATGAGCACGGTGAGGAGCACCGCGATCGTCGGGGCCAGAAGGATGGCGCTGAGTATGGGAATGCCGAACATCGGGATCGGGACCTAGAGTGAAACGTAGAGTGAGAGGATGCTCACGACGACGATGGCCGTCGCGACGTAGACCTGAAGCCATCCGCCCTGAGACTGAGCGGCCGACTTCCCGGCCTCGATCGTGCGCAGACCAATGGCGTCGGTGCCTCCATCGACGCCCTTCTGCTCAAAACCGAAGCAGAGACGGGTGAAGTCGATGGTGCGACGCACGATGACGCCGAAGTAGAAGCGGTCAATGAACCACTGGTTCACAAAGAGCGTATGCAGCGCTCCAAGCTTGCTGACGAAACCCACCTGATCGGCAGAGGCGCGGCCGTAATCCCACCAGGCCAGCGCCACACCCGCCAGGGCGATTCCGATGGCGGGCGCCATCTCGGCCAGCGGTGGATGAACGACCTCGAGGCCCAGGAACGCGCCCAGCGCGTCGCCAAAGAAGCCTGCGACCGCCGCGCCGACAGCGAGGAGCAGAATGGGGGCACGCATGGGCCAGGGTGCGGCGTCATGGTCATCGTGGTGATGATCGTCACCGAACTGAGCTCCGGCCGGCTCCTGCTCGACCGCGGCGCTCTCCGGGTTGGGCCGGGTCACGAGGAAGATCATTCGGAAGGTGTAGTACGCCGTCAGGAACGCCGCGGCGAAGCCGAGCACCATGGGGATCGTGTGACCGCCCGCGCCCACCTCATGAAGGATGGACTCCTTGGAGAAGAAACCCGCGAACGGCGGGATACCCGCCAAGGCCGCACCGCCAGCGATGAGGCCGATGGTCGTCGCCTTCATCTTGCGACCGCCCGCGCGGCCGATGGCGATCATGTCATTCGAACCCACGTGGTGGATGTAGGCTCCAGCCACGAGGAAGAGCAGGGCCTTGAAGATGGCGTGTGTCGTGAGGTGGAACATGCCAGCGAAGAGCCCACCCGCGGCGAGACCCATGAGCATGTAGCCCAGCTGGGAGATGGAGCTGAAGGCCAGCACGCGCTTCATGTCGAGGACCACCACCGCCATCGTCGCGGCGAGGAAGGCGGTGATGCTTGCGATGAGCAGCACGATCTCCAGGGTCGCCGGCGCGGCCATGAACAACGGGTGGAACCGGGCGAACAGGAAGACGCCCGCTGCGACCATGGTGGCCGAGTGCAGGAGCGCGCTCACCGGCGTCGGCCCCTCCATGGCGTCGGGCAGCCAGGTGTGAAGCGGGAACTGTGCGCTCTTGCCGACGATGCCCATGAACATGAGCAAGGTGATGAGATCGAGACGGCCCGCCGCCAGCGAGGAGACCGTCTCTGGCTGGTTGATGACGGTGATGTCCAGGGTCCCGGCGTCGGTGAGGAGGAAGATCAGGCCGATGAACAGCCCGACGTCCCCGATGCGCGTCATGATGAAGGCCTTCTTGGCGGCCGCGACGGCCGTCGGCTTCTGATACCAGAACCCGATGAGCAGGAAGGAGGCGAGCCCGACGAGCTCCCAGAAGATGAAGGCCTGCAGGAGGTTCGCCGCGTAGACGAACGACAGCATCGCCCAGCTGAACAGACCGAGGAACGAGAAGAAGCGCCCCCGACCGGGGTCATGGGACATGTACGACAGGGCGTAGACCTCAACGCAGAGCGCGATGGCGGTGACGATCAAGCCCATGAGCAGGGTCGGCCCGTCGAGGAGCACGCCGAATCCGATGTCCACCCCGCTCGAGGACAACCACGTCGTCGTGATCGGCTCAGCGATAGGCCCGTTCAGGAAGAGCATCACAGCGCACCCGAGGCTCACGGCTCCCGCCGCGACCGTGAGCCCTGAGGCGATGGCGTGCTTGTTTCGGAAGCAGACCAGACCAAGGACGAACGCCACAAAGGGGGCCGCCAGAAGGAGCATCGCGAGCTGAATCGGTGTCATCCGCCCTACCCCTTCAGCTCGTTGAGGTCGTCCGTACGGATCCCGCCACGGCTGCGGAAGACCTGAACCACGATGGAGAGGGCGATGGCCACCTCAGCGGCCGCCAGTCCCATAATGAAGAGGACGATGATCTGCCCTGTCGCTGGGTCCGTGGCGACGAAGCGGTTGAACGCCATGAAGTTCAAGCTCGCGGCGTTGAGCATAAGCTCTACGCCGATCAGGACGGCGATGAGATTGCGCCGAGCCACGACCGCGTAGATGCCAAAGGCGAAGAGGACCGCCGCGAAGAGGAGCCAGATCTCAAGCGTCATGAGGTCTCCTCCTCGCCCTTCCTGGGACGCTGCGCGATGGCGATAGCGCCGAGAATCGCGAGCAGCAGGACCACGGAGAGCATCTCGAAGACCAGGTTGTAGTGGGTGAGCAGGGCGCGTCCGATGGCCTCGACGGACCAGGCGGCCGCGGGCAGTTCGGGTGCGGGAGGGAGCCCGTGGTTCGTGAGGATGGGGATGATCACGGCCAAAAACGCGACCGCTGGGATCAACCCGAGCGCGCGCCGCACCCAGCCCTCTCCCTCATCGACCGAGGAGATCGCCTGGGAGAGCATGACCGCGAAGACCATGGCCACCGAGATGCCGCCGACATAGATCAGGACCTCCATGGTCGCCACGAACGGGCTGCCCAGATAGAGGAACATACCGCCCACCGCGAGCAGCGCGATGGCGAGACCAAAGACCGCGTGGAGTACGTTCTTCGCGGAGACCGCGATGAAGGCCCCAGCGATGCAGAGGGCCATAAGAAGGCCGACAGGGATGGTCATGCGCCCTCCCCTTCTTCGGTCGCGGGGTCCGCGGCCGCGCTCGCAGGCGCGGCCTCAGCGGGGGCGCTCTCCTTGGGCGTCTCGGCGGGCGCGGCGGCCTCTGGTTCAGGCGCAGCGGCGACCTCTGGTTCAGGCGCAGCGGCGGCCTCTGGTTCAGGCGCAGCGGCGGCCTTTGCGGCCTCCTCTGCGGCCTTCTTGGCCTTGGCCTCGGCGGCCGCGGCCCTCTTGGCCTCCCGCGCAGCGGCCTTCTCAGCCTCTTCGGCGACGGCGCGCTCCAGATAAGCCGCCTCACCGTCACGGAAATCATCAAGCAGGTCATGGACCCACTCTCGCTGGTAGCCAGCCTCGTCGTAGATACGTGAATACTTCAGCGTGGTCGTGGGGCAGACGTCGATGCACAGACCGCACAGGCTGCAGAGCGCGAAGTCCATGTCGAACCGCGTCGCCCGCTTCTTCTTCATCCCGTCGGGCTTGTGGCCCTCAATCTTGATGCAGAAGCTCGGGCAGATCTGCTCGCACTGAAGACAAGCGACACAGTCGTGCGTCTCCGTCTCCTCAAACCGAATCAGCTCAATGGCCGAACGGTAGGCCTCTGTGAGCTCCGGCTCCTTGTGGGGATAGGGCATCGTCACGGGCTTGGTGAAGAGCGCGCGAAAGGTCACGCTCATCCCTTTGAGAAGCGAAGTGGCGCCGTTGAATATCGAACCGATTGCGTTCATCGCTACACCACCTTCAGCACGACCGCCGTAGCGATCAGGTTCGCGATGGAGACCGGGATCATGATGGCCCAAGCGAAGCTCATGAGCTGGTCGAAGCGTAGACGCGGGAACGTCCACCGAAACCACATCATCATGAAGATGATGGAGTAGGTCTTCGCCAAAAACCAGATGGGCCCAAGGACCGCCGGTCCAGGTCCCGACCAACCGCCCAGGAAGAGCACAGTGCCCACCATGCTCACGATGAGCATGTTGGAGTACTCGGCGAAGAAGAACATCGCGAAGCCCATTCCCGAATACTCGGTGTGGAAGCCCGCGATGAGCTCGCTCTCGGCCTCGGGGATATCGAAGGGCGCGCGGTTCGTCTCCGCGACCGCCGCGATCAGGTAGATGACGGCCGCGACGGGCTGCACGAGGATGAACCAGAAGCCCGCCTCGCCCTGAGCTACGGTGATCTCCCGGAGGTTCATGGACTGGGTCATCAAGACCACGGACAGCGCTGAGAGCAGCAGTGGAATCTCGTAAGAGATGTTCTGAGCCACGGAGCGCATGGCGCCGAGGAGCGCGTACTTGTTGTTCGAGCCCCACCCCCCCATGAAGATGCCGATGATCCCGATGCCGCCAAAGGCGAAGACCAGGACGAGGCCGATGTTCACGTCGACGATGGACCAGGCTTCGCTGAACGGGAACAGCGCGGTCGAGGCGATCACGGGGGCAAACACGACCAGGGGAGCCAGGTGGTAGAGCGGCTTATCGATGTGCTTCGGTGAGATGATCTGCTTCGAGATCAGCTTCAGCATATCCGCCACGGTCTGCAGGGTCCCGGCGAACCCGACCTCGGTCGGGCCGAGGCGGAACTGCATGCGCGCGGAGACCTTGCGCTCTGCATAGATCAGGAAGAGCGCGTTGACCGTGAGCAGTCCCATGACGGCCGCGACCCCCGCAAGGAGGGCCAGCAGGGGTGAACCCAGGAGCTGCTCAAAGGTCACGCTCATCGATCGATCTCCGGCATGACGACGTCGATGGACCCAACGATAGCGATGGTGTCGGCGACCGGGGTGTTCTTAAGGACATCCGGCATGCACGACAGGTTCGAAAAGGACGGGGTGCGCAGCTTGATCTTCTGCGGTCTATCGCTCCCGTCCGACTGAATGTAGACGCCGTAGTGTCCACGGCCGCTCTCCACCGCGAAGTAGCTCTCCCCTGCCGGGACCTTCCAGCGCTTAGGCACCTTCTTGGGGGCGATGGGGCCATCGGGGATCTGCGCCACGGCCTGCTCGACGATGCGCAGGCTCTGCTCAATCTCATCGATTCGGACCTCGAACCGCGCGAAGCAGTCACCCGTGGTGCGGGTAGGGATCTCGAAATCAAACCGATCGTAGATGCCGTATGGCTCCGCCTTACGAACGTCATATGCGACGCCAGTGGCTC
>CALCNF010000117.1 GCA_937897815.1 uncultured Pseudomonadota bacterium
AGCCATCGAAGCTTCGTTGTCCGTCTGCGTTCGGCGGCGGTCCGGCGCGCCCTGGGGCTTCCTGAGCCTGCCTCTACGGTTGAGGGGCTGCGGCTCGAGGAGCTGGTGCAGGAGCGGGACTTTCTGAAGGCCTCCCCGCTGACCGCGGCCCTCGCTGCCAGCTTTCTTCAGGGAGATCATGAGCGCATGGCGGCCCTGGAGGCCCTCGCGCAGACGGGGCGCGCGGGCTGGGTGGCGCCGATGGCGGCCATGGTCGCCATGGACCGCGATCAACCCTGGCGCGCCAGGGAGCTCCTGCGCGGGGTGACCCGACCCGAGGAGGCCGTGCTGCTGGCGAGAATTCGCCTGGCGCTGCTCCGCGACCGACCTGCAGCGGCATCAAGCCTTCTGGCGCAACACGCCTCGCGCGGCTCGACGAGCACACGTCTCCTGAGAGCGCACTTTGAGACCGCGCTTGCCCTTGGGCGGCCCGACGTGGCCCTCCCTGCGATGCGAGCGCTCCAGGCCTCTCATCCTCACGACGCCTCCTATCGCTCACAACTCTCGGACCTCCTGCTTGATCTGGGTGAGGATCAGGAGGCTATCTCCGTGCTGCTCGCCGTCTCGGATGAGGATCTCAGCGCAGCAGCGCTGCGCTTGCAGGCCGCCCGGATCGCGGCCCGAGGAGAGGAGCGTGAAGCGGCGATCCAGATCCTCGACGGGCTCGCCTCGGCCAGCCCCGATGTCGATGTGCTGATCTCCATGGCGCGACTCTTCGGTGAGCTGGACCTTGAAGAGCGCGCCCGGCGGTGCTGGTCTCAGGCGCTCGAGCGTCGGCCGGGCGACCCCGAGCTCCGAGCCGAGTGGGAGCGGGCACAGCCTGCGCAAACGGACGCGTTGCCGTTCGTGTTTTCGGCTCAAGAGCTGCTGCAGGAGTTCCCCTCTGCCGCGGGGCAGGGACCTCTGGAGATCCTAGGTGATGAGACCCACATTGAGGTGCAGGGCGACGGCGGCTGGCGACGCTACGATCAGCGTGTCGTCCGCGTGCTCCGCCCACCGGACAGCCGCGGTGGGCGAACCAGCACCCTGAGGTTCGACCCGAGTCGCCAGCAGGCACGTGTGCTGCGCGCCGAGATTCTCAGAGAGGGTCGTCGACTGCAGGTCCAGTCTCGCGAGCTCTACCAGGTCACCGATGATCAGGCGGGCTTCTATTACGACATGCAGGAGCTCGCGGTCGTCTTCGATGATCTTCAGGTAGGGGATGTCGTCACCATTCAGCAGCGGCTCGACTCCGGGCCGCAGCCGGGGCTCTCCGGAGCGTACGGGCTGATGCACACGGTGCATGAGACGCTTCATAAGCGTCGGCTGCATGTGGAGATCTCTACGGCCGCCGATCAAGACCTGAGCGTCGCGCTTCGGTCAGGGGCTCAGGGGCCGGGCTCGTCTGGAGACCTGGAGTTGAGCGAGGATACCGCAGAGGGAAAGCGCCGCATTTGGCGTCTGCGCGGTCGCGACCTGCAACCGCTGATCGTGGAGCCCGACTCGACGGCCCTCGAGGAGCGCGGCGCCGCGCTCCACGTCTCCACCCACAGCTCGTGGGCCCAGGTCATCGGCGAGTACAGCGAGCTCATCGCGCGGTCGCGCGTCGTCACGCCCGCCATGCGGCGGTGGGTAGAGGAGCGTCGTTCGAAGCTCAACCTCGACCCTGAAGCCGGCGCGACCGTCGCGTTGGCCCGAGATCTGGCGGTCGCGCTCGCCCGAAGGGTCCGTTACGTGGGCCTGGAGTTTGGGGAGCACAGCTACCGGCCTTACGGAACCGACCAGGTGTGGTCTCGCAGGTACGGTGACTGCAAGGACCAATCGAACCTGCTGGTGACGCTCATGTCCCTCGTGGGGATCGAGGCTCATATCGCGCTCGTCCGCACGCGTCCGCACGGCCGTGTGCGCGACCCGCTGCCCTCATTCGCGGTCTTTGATCACGCGATCGTGTATGTGCCTCAATGGGACCTGTATTTCGATCCGACCTCGCCCTATCACGGGTGGGGTGACCTCCCGCTCGTCGACCAGGACGCTCAGGCTCTGGTGATCGCGGCCACACCTGGTGAGCTCGTGCAGCTGCCCGCGGGCGACCCGGAGCGAAATGGAGTTCGAGCCTCTTATATCGTGACCCTCGGCACGGATGGTTCGGCCCATCTGACCGGCGAAGCCGACTTCCTGGGCACGACGGCGGCGGACTACCGGGCGCGTCTCACCGACGAGAGCTCCCGCGAGGAGCGACTGGAGAAGCTCCTCAATGGGCGATACCCAGGGCTCAAGCTCCTCTCAAGCGAGCTGAAGGGCCTCGAGGCCAGCGCTTCCAGCTTCTCGATGCTCATCAAGGCTCGGGTCGAGTCCCTGGCCGCGAAGACACCCAAGGGGGTCGAAGTGCGTCGCCCAGGGGGCCTCGATGGTTTCTCGTCGCGCTGGGCGGGCCTGGCGCGTCGGACGACGACGCTTCGACTGCCTACGGCGGCGCGTCACGAGCTGGAGTTTCGCTACGTCATGCCACCTGGCTGGACGGCCCCGAGGTTGCCACCTGAGGTGAATGAGGACAGCCCGTTTGGTAGCTACGCTGTGCGCTGGCGGTCGGAGCAGGGCTCGGTGACCGTGGCCAATCGATTTGAGCTCACGGCCCACTCCGTGTCCGCAGACGAGTATCCGAGCTTTCGTGCCTTCCTTGAACGGTATGATGCGGCGCTGCGCGTCTCGCTCGCCCTTGAGCGACCCCAGGAGAGGACACCATGAGAAGAGACCTCTTCATGGGCCTGGTCTCTGTGGTCGTTCTATCGGCCTGCGCCACGGTAGACTCCTCCTGGTCGCGTGTGGATGTCACCGCGCTGCGGTCGGATGCGGAGTCTGGAGATCTCGAGGCGACCCGAACCCTGGCGGAGCTCATCGCTCGCGGCGTGGCTCAAGACGGGGACATCAAGGAGGCCATAGAGCGACTCGAGGCGCTGGGGTCCGCTTCGCGCCCCGTCGATCGCGCGCTCCTGGCGCTGACACGCTCCGCTCATGGAGATCACCAGGACGCCTTTGCAGAATGGTTGGGCTTGATCACCGATGAGTCTGCAAGCTCGTGGCTGCGCCAGTACGCGGCGCTCCGCGCGCTCGGCGCGCTCGATCACGTGTCCCTGGCTGGAGTGGATAAGGTCTTCAGCGCTCCCGTGGACTTCGGGGGCGCGGCTGTGCAGGTCTCGGATCTTCTGGCGGCGCTGGCTGTTCGATTGAACGTCGATCCCCTGATGACCCTCGCAGAGCGACTCGCGGTTGGGCCTGTATCCGTGAAGCGCAGCGGCCGTCTTCGAGCCTGGTCCGGCCTCAAGGACGTGGAGACCCATTGGGACGTCGTGCCGACTCGGCGTGGTTCCTTTGTCATGCCCGACGAGGGTCCCGGCGTGTATGAGGCGCGGTTCCAGCTTCCGGCATCTCCCCAGCCACGGGTGTTTGAGGTTCGGGCGGGCGCCTCGGTGGCCGTGTGGTGGGGCGAGCAGCCCCTCGGACGCCAGGACCGTTGGCGTGGTCTAGCCCCGGCCCACTCTCGGTGGACCGCTCCCCCAGGAAAGCCGGGGGAGGTTCGTCTCAGGTTTCTGAGTACACGAGGCGGCTTCTCGCCACGCATCATTCTGTTGCCTCCCCAGCGCAGCGCCGATCCCGCCACGCCCCTCGAGGTCCCGAATCGTCATCTCGTCGAGCGCCTCGCGGACCTGGAGCGTGCGCTCCACGAGCGCGACGCTGAGCGCGCTGAGCGCGCCGCGGGACGTCTAGAGCGCGACCGACTGGGCCTCGCCGTCGACCCTCTGGTTCGACGTCTGGAATGGGACCCGACTCTGGCTCAAGAGCGCACGGGACCGGCTCGAATGCGTCTCCTCGTCGAGGCCATCGAGGCTACGCAGGGCTTGGCCTTGGCTCAGGCGACGTTGATTCGTCAGCTCCTCGATGACGGGGATGTGGAAAAGGCGAGGGCGTTGCGCGACTCGGCCACCCTCGGTGACGAGGGCGAGCGGGTCGACCTTCGGATCGCGGTCGAGGTCGATCGACAGGCTGACGCGCGACGCGTGGCCTCGGAGCTCCTCGACGGACGACCCCACTCATGCGAGGCGGCAACGGACTGGCTCGAGCTCCACTGGGAGTCGCTCGCGGGGCGCCGAAAGGTGGAGAGGTCGACCTGGCCCGGCTGCGTCGCGGTGGTCCTGATGCGAGCCCGTTTGGCTCTGGACGCCGCGCGTCCAAAAGACGCCATACCCCTGGCCACTGAGGCGACCCGCATCGCGGAGATGGGCGAGCAGCGAACCGAGGCGACGTTGTTGCTCGCGGAGGCCCTCTGGAGGAGCGATCGGGCATCCGAGGCTATGGAGCTCGCCAGCCGCTTCGTCGTCACTCGCCAGCCGGGAGTCGACCAGGTGCTCGACTGGATCGTTCGTCATGGAGCTCCGGAGTCTGTCCATCAGTTCGAGGAGCGTCTGCGCGCGCGCCACGGGCTCTCCCAGGAGGTGAGAGCCAGCACGCTTCGACCCGACGATATCGGACTGCCTCTCACCGATCTGGAGGGGCGTGTTCGGGCGGCGCTCGACGAGATGGAGGGCGCCGCTGAAGCTGACCACCCGGTCGACGTGCTGTTTCAAGAGCGCTTCATTCGTCCGCTGGAGGACGGGACCCTCTTGCACCGTCATCATCAACTCTTCTTGATGCGCTCGGAAGACGCCGTCGAGTCTTGGGGGGAGATCCCCTTGCCTGAGGGGGCGGAAGTCCTGGTTGCGAGGACCTGGCGCCGCGGTGGAGATGGGCGGCTGTTGGCCGCGGAGAGCGAGGACTGGGCGTCGACGGGGGCCATCAGCCTGGTCGGGCTCGGCGAGGGCACGGTGGCTGAGGTGTCCGTGGTCTGGATGGAGGACCCGGACGAGGCGCACAGCCCAACCTGGTCGACCGTGCGACTCCCGATGGGCTTCGAGGACGCTCGGGTCCGCGACGCTCGGGTCGTACTTGCACATGATGCGAACATCGCCATCCAGGTGGAGTCCGGCGGCCCGGTCAACATCTCTCGGTCGTCGGGTCGGGTAGAGGCCCATGCCAAGGACATCGCGCCCCGACCTGTGGAGCCGCTGGATCCCCGACCTGAGTTGAGACAGCCCTGGGTGCGCTTCTCCGGCGGGGAGGAGGGAGG
>CALCNF010000118.1 GCA_937897815.1 uncultured Pseudomonadota bacterium
GCCAGATCGTCTCGCACCTCGAAGACAAGGATCGCTCCAAGCGACTCGCTGAGGAGCGGAAGAAGGTCTCCCTTGATGACCTGTTCGAGCGGATGGAGGCCGGTGAGGTCAAGACCCTCGCGCTGATCATCAAGTCGGACGTCCAGGGTTCGCTAGAGGCGCTTCGTAGCGCCTTTGAGAAGCTGGAGCACCCCGAGCTGGAGGTTCGGATCATTCACGCGGGCGTCGGTCCAGTGAATGAGTCGGATGTGACGCTCGCGACCGCCTCTGACGCCATCATCGTTGGCTTCAACGTCCGTCCCGAGAAGAAGGCCAAGGCGCTCTCGGAGCAAGAGGGCGTCGAGGTCAAGCTCTACACCGTGATCTATGACGCGGTGGACGACGTGAAGGCCGCCATGGAGGGCATGCTCGACGCCGTCGTTGAGGAGAGCGCCCTTGGTAAGGCTGAGGTCCGCGAGGTCTTCAAGCTCACCAAGTGGGGCATCGTGGCTGGTTGCGCCATCCTTCAAGGCAAGGTTGTGCGCCACGCTCACGCCCGTTTGGTGCGTGACGGTGTGGTCATGTACACCGGCCGTATCGATACACTCAGGCGCTTCAAGGATAACGTGACTGAGGTAGAGCGCGGCCATGAGTGCGGTATCAAGCTCGAGAACTACTCCGACGTGAAGGTCGGTGATGAGATCGAGGTCTATGAGCTGATCGAGACCGCGCAGACACTGGACCTCTAGACAGGCGCGGCTCGGCACACTTATGGGCAAGAATCGACCGTACCAGCGCACGGAGCGGCTCAACAGCCGCGTGCGCGAGATCCTCGCGGTCGCCTGCCAGCGGGAGACCCGGGAGGAGGCGCTTCGAAACGCGGTGATCACCGGCGTCGAGGTGACCCGCGACCTCTCCGTGGCTCGAGTCTATTACTACGTGATCGGGGAGGGCGCCGCAGACGTCAGCGCCGCCTTCGAGCGCGCGAGCGGCTTCCTGAGATCGCGGGTAGGGCAGGAGGTGCGGATGCGCCAGACTCCCGAGCTGCGCTTCCACTTTGACGATTCCATCGATCACGGTCGCCGCGTCGAGGGTATCCTCGCTCAGCTTGAGATCCCGGCCGAAGGGCAACAGGAAGAAGAGCTTGGGTCGGAAGAGGAATGATCCGGGGGCCGTGCACGGCCTGGTTCGGATCGACAAGCCCGGAGGGCCGACTTCGCACACGGTGATGCGCGAGGTGCAACGGGCGCTGGGCGCTGGCCGTTCCGGTCACGCAGGCACCCTCGACCCGATGGCGACGGGCCTGCTGGTCGTGCTCCTCGGAGAGGGCACGAAGCTGAGCCGCTGGGTGATGGGCTGTGACAAAACCTATCTCGCGCGGATCACGCTCGGCAGCGAGACGGACACGCTGGACGCCCAGGGTGAGGTCGTCGCGGAGGCGCCGGTCCCGGATGACGCCCTGGATGTCGAGAACATCAAGGCCTCCTTCATCGGGCTTCTGGGCCAGGTAGAGCAGCTGCCGCCCGTCTACTCCGCCATCAAGAAGGGCGGTAAGACGCTGATGGAGCGCGCGCGCGCCGGCGAGGTGCCCGAGGTCACACCACGATCGGTTCGCTGTGATGCGCTCACCTTGATCGCCGTTGAGGGACAAGAGCTCGTCGTGCGCGTGGCCTGCGGCACCGGGTACTACGTCCGGTCCCTGGCGCGCGACCTGGCCCAGCGGCTGGGAACGCTTGGGCATCTGAGTGGCCTGAGGCGAGAGCGTGTTGGGCCCTGGAGCCTGGAGGACGCTCGCCCGCCGGACGTCATCGCCGTCGGCGATCTTGTGCCGCTCGCGGACTGCCTCCCGGACTTCCCGCGGGTGGAGCTCAGCGAGCTCGACGTCGAGCACGTCCGTCATGGGCGCCGCGTTACCCTCGAGGTCGCGGAGCACGACGAGATTATGGCGATTGATACGGGTGGTCGCGCCGTCGCCATGCTCTCCCGAGAGGACGGTGTTCAGTGGCGTGTAGCACGCGGTTTTCCGCATTCGGAAGCCGAAATGAAACGTGAACAAAACGATGGTTGACACGGGTACGAGGCGGGGCTACCTTCCGCGCGCCCAATATAACGAGCAAGCAGGAGTATGACTCATGGCGCTGTTGCCTGAGCACAAGGCCGAGATCATCGGCAAGTACGGACGTAACGAGAGCGACACGGCCTCCCCCGAGGGTCAGACCGCGCTTTTGACGGCGCGTATCAAGATGCTGACCGAGCACTTCAAGAGCCACAAGCACGATCACCACTCACGTCGTGGTCTGCTGAAGCTCGTCGGTCAGCGTCGTCGGGTGTTGAACTACCTGAAGCGCCACAACATCGAGAGCTACCGTACGCTTATCGCCGATCTCGGCATTCGCAAGTAGCGAACTTTCTTTCAAGACACGGAAGTGTCTGCGGTAGGCGTGTACTCAACGCTGGGTCCATCCGTGGGGTGGTCTGGTGTGCTTGCGCCTACTCAGATGCTCATTTCGGAGTAATTTAATTATGGCCCTATATCCCAATGTAATTCGCGAATCGGTTGAGTTCGGCGGCGCTACGCTGACGCTCGAGACCGGTCGCCTCGCCAAGCAGGCCTCTGGCTCTGTGCTCGTAACGCACGGAGAGACCCAGGTCCTGGTGACCGCTCAGGGTACGCACAAGCCCAGCCCCCGCGGTGGCGACTTCCTTCCCTTGACCGTCGACCTGGTCGAGAAGACCTACGCTTCGGGACGTATCCCCGGTGGATTCTTCAAGCGTGAGGGGCGACCCACGGAGCGCGCGACGCTCACCAGCCGCCTGATCGATCGGCCGCTGCGACCGCTCTTCCCCGACGGATACTTCTGTGAGGTCCAGGTCATCGCGACGGTCCTCTCGGCCGACGGTGAGAATGACTACGGCATCGCGGCGCTCATCGGCGCCTCTGCCGCCCTGACCATCAGCGACATGCCTTGGAACGGCCCCATCGCGGGCACGACCGTCGGTCGCGTCGATGGCGCTTGGGTCATCGGACCGACCGAGGCTCAGCTCGAGGAGAGCGACTGTGAGATTCTCCTGGCCGCTCGTCGTGACGGTATCGTCATGGTTGAGGGTGGAGCTCAGGAGATCTCGGAGGCCGAGGCCGTTGAGGCCCTCTCCACTGGCTTCGAGGCGATTCAGCCGGTCCTGGACCTGATCGAGCGATTCGGTGGAATCGCCGGTAAGGAGAAGGTCCCCTTCACTCCTGCGGAGAAGGACGAGGCGTTCATCTCCAAGATCTCCGACCTGGCACGCGCTGGAGTCGCATCCGCCGCGTACATCAAGGAGAAGCACCCTCGCTACGCCGCCATCAAGGATGTCGCGAAGCAGATCATCGCTGACCTGGGTGATGAGGGCCAGGAGCGCGCTGGAGAGATCAAGAGCATCGTTGGTGACCTCAAGAGCGAGATCGTTCGTCACAACATCATCACTGAGGGACGCCGAATTGACGGCCGTGGACTCAGCGATATCCGTGAGATCGAGTGCGAGACGGACGTCCTCTTCCGGACCCACGGCTCGGCTCTGTTCACCCGCGGTGAGACCCAGGCGATCGGCGTCGCCACCCTGGGTACCAAGAAGGACGAGCAGCGCATCGAGAACCTGAACGGCACCCACTGGGAGCGGTTCCTTCTGCACTACAACTTCCCGCCGTTCTCGGTGGGTGAGGCGCGATTCCTTCGAAGCCCCGGCCGTCGTGAGATCGGTCACGGCGTCCTGGCGCGTCGTGGTCTGCTCCCCGTGCTCCCGTCCTTCGACGACTTCCCGTACACGCTCCGTCTCGTGAGCGAGGTTCTGGAGTCCAACGGCTCGTCTTCCATGGCGACCGTCTGCGCTTCGTCGATGGCGATGATGCAGGGCGGCGTGCCGCTCAAGGCCCCGGTCGCGGGTATCGCGATGGGCATGATCGAGGAGGGCGACAAGATCGCCGTCCTGAGCGACATCCTGGGTGATGAGGATCACCTGGGCGACATGGACTTCAAGGTCGTCGGTACTGAGAAGGGCATCACCGCTCTGCAGATGGACATCAAGGTCGAGCGCCTTCCGATGGACACCCTGCAGACCGCCCTGGAGCAGGCCCGTGACGGACGCCTCCACATTCTGGGCGAGATGGCGAAGACCATCACGGGCCCGGCGGAGGACCTGTCCCCGTACGCCCCGCGTATCTTCACCGTGCTCATCAACCCGGAGCGCATCCGTGACCTCATCGGACCTGGCGGAAAGCACATCCGCGGAATCCAGGCGGACACGGGCGTGGACATCGACGTGGATGACACGGGTCGCGTGGCGGTCGCCGCTGCGGATGGCGAGACGGCCGCTAAGGCCATCGAGCTGATTCGTGGATACACGGAGGAGCCCGAGGTCGGCGCCATCTACCTCGGTACGGTCGCCAAGACGACGGACTTCGGTGCGTTCGTGACGATCATGCCGGGAACGGATGGCCTCTGCCACATCTCGGAGCTCGCCAGTGAGCGCGTCCGCCAGACGGAGGACGTGGTCAAGGAAGGTGACCAGATCCACGTGAAGGTTCTGGCCATCGACCGCCAGGGTAAGATTCGTCTGTCCCGTCGCGCTGCGCTCGAGGAGCGCGGCGAGGAAGGATAGGCAGAACGTGTCCGCTCGGGGAGAAGCTCCACGCTTGTTGATCAAGCGACTTCACCCTGAGCGGGACAATGACCTACCGCTCCCGCGTTACATGACGGAGGGGGCGGCGGGCATGGACGTCGTCGCGGCCCCGATCGAGCCTATTGAGCTCGGTCGGGGTTCGCGCGTTCTGGTCCCGACAGGGCTCGCCCTGGAGATCCCACACGGCTACGAGGTTCAGGTGCGCCCGCGGTCGGGCCTGGCGTTGCGTCATGGGGTCACCCTGGCCAACGCGCCTGGGACGATCGACTCGGACTACCGCGGAGAGCTGGGGATCATCTTGATCAACCTGGGCGACGAGCCCTTCGTCGTCTCTCGAGGCGATCGGGTCGCTCAGCTGGTCGTGTGTCCCGTGGTCCAGGCGGAGGTCGTGAGCGTAGAGACGCTTGAGGACACGGAGCGTGGCTCGGGCGGCTTTGGGCATACGGGCACTCGCTGAGGCGTTGTAGCAGACGCGCACCGCAGGTCAGTGCACCCGTTCGCCACTCGGCTTCTTGCCGCAGCGCAGGCGCGTGACTATGCTGACCACTCGGGAGCGCGCCGCCTGTCACATACCCTGGATGCTTCGTTGATGAATCGACTCTTCTTGTGCTCTTTGATCGTGCTGACCGCGATGGGATGTCGGGACGTCGGTGAGGTGGAGGGCCGTCTCCCTCGGCTGGTGATGGGAGAGGGCGGAGGTGTGCCACTCGCAGGCCCTGGGGCCTCGACGGCGCAGGACGACGAGATCAAGGACTATTGGGGCGCCATTAAGTTCGGGCGGACCAACTTCACAGAGGTCCGCGCGTACGTGCGGGAGCAGTACATCGAAGCCAAGGTCGACGAGCCGCGAGCGCTCGCGGAGGCCGCGGCCTTCGCGCTGGCGAGCGAGGAGGACCATGAGCTCCTCCTGATGCCCGAGAGCTTCTACAAGTCGCGCAAGGACAACCCCGATGAGGAGGGGCGCCTGTCGGGGAAGATGAAGAAGCTCAAGGCTTCGGATGAGTTCGTTCTGCTGGAGGTCGCCGAGCCCAAGAAAGAGGACAGCAAGCGCCTGAGCGATGACGAGATTCGCGACCTTCGCAAGAAGGACCGCGAGAGGCGAATCGAGCTGGAGAACGCCTGGGATGCCATCCAATTCGGACGGCCCGAGTTCGAGCGCCTGATGGCGCACATCGACAAGAACTTTGGGAAGACGCCCAAGTGGTCCATGAGCCGCGCCTGGGTGGCCGCCGCACAGGGGTATCTCTATTCGCTGGATCCACACTCGGCGCTGATCGCCCGGGCCGCCTGGGAGGACTCCACTCGAGACACGACCGACGCCAGCTTTGAAGGGATCGGGGCGATCCTCACTCGGCGGCCTGGGGTCGATTACACCATCGTGGAGAGCCCTATCGACGGTCAGCCAGCCGTGAAGGCGGGGCTCCGTGCGGGCGACATGATCCTGAAGGTCGACGGGAAGGACATTGGCGGGATGCTCCTGCCGAAGGTGGTCTCTCGCATCAAGGGACCTAAGGGAACGAAGGTCGTGTTGACGGTCGAGCGGGTCGGAGAGCCCAAGCCTCTGGACATCGAGATCACTCGGTCGCGGATCGACATCAAGAACATCCAGGGGCAGCTGATCTCCGGATACGACGATATCGGGTACATCAAGGTCACCGGTTTCGTGCCGACCACGAACCGCGAGCTCGGCCGGATGTACAACAAGCTCACAAAGCAGGCGAAGGGCGGCAAGCTCAAGGGTCTGGTGCTGGACATGCGCCGCAACTCGGGAGGACTCCTGCAGCAGGGCATCCATGTGGCCGATCGATTCCTGACAAAGGGGCCGATCGTGTCCGTAAAGAGTCGTGGGGAGCCCGATGAGGTGCATCGGGCCACGGCCCGTGACACCTGGGATGTGCCCCTGGTGGTCCTGGTGGACTACGGAGCCGCCTCCGCCTCGGAGATCGTGGCCTCGGCGCTTCAGGACAACGGTCGAGCGCTGGTCGTCGGCGGGCGCACCTTCGGCAAGGCGAGCGTCCAGACGCTGTTCACTCCGCTCTTGAGAGACGACTACTACATCAAGCTCACGGTCGCTCGATACTACAGCCCCAGCGGACGAACGCTGCAGGTCGTAGGCGTGAAGCCGGACATCCAGGTGCCGCCCGACGTGGATGGCGAGATGCCTCTGGGTTTCCGAGAGGAGGACCTGTCCCACCACCTCGCCGCTCTGAATAAGAACTACAAGAGCGCGAACGAGGATTGGGCCGAGCGCACCGTCCAGTGTGCCGATAAGGCCCGAAAGGCGGAGAAAGCCTACGAGAGCAATCCGAACCCAGCCGTGAAGTTTGACTATCAGATGATGCGCGGCGCCGACCTTCTGACATGCATGCAGACGGGCGCGCGGGCGGCTCATGGGAAGTAAGAACGAGCACAAGGAGCTGAAGGCGCTCCTGGAGGCCCTACACGGGAAGGTGGACCAGCTCACTGCTGAGGTTCAGCGTCTCCAGGGCCTGGCTCCGCCTGCGGAGGGTGGAGCCGAGGCTCCGACAACGGAAGAGCCGGTCTCGGACGCCTCCGACGATGCGGCCCTTTCAACGAACGCTCACCCGGCCGTTGAGGCGGTCTGTGACTTTGTGGCCGCGGCGCTCCTGAAGCGTGACGAGGATGCCTGGGCGGAGCTCGAGCGCCTCACCCACTCAGGAGCGCTCCTCGCGCCAAGATCGCTCGACCATCTCAAGGCCTTCTCCTGGAAGAAGCTTCGGGTGAACGCCCGTCGGTATTTCAAGAGTCGTGATGAGATCCAGCCCGCCCGCGTGGAGCCGTCGGTCATCGACGACGATACGCAGATCGTTAAGGTGTTTGTGGCCCACGGCAAAGGAGCAGCGTCTCCTCTGACGGTCGCGCGCGACGATGGAGCTGCTGGCGCGTGGCGGATCCAAACCTGTTCGCTGTAAGGCTCAGGTTGACACCTCGCGCGAGGGGAGGGTAGGAACATTCTCCCCTGCGATGGCGCCATGGCCAAGTGGTAAGGCA
>CALCNF010000119.1 GCA_937897815.1 uncultured Pseudomonadota bacterium
CGCCGGGTCGTCTGCGAGCGCGAGCCAGATGTCCGCGCCTGGGCTCCACCGCGGAGACTCCGGGTGAAACGGCAGCACCTCTACCTCGCCCCGCAGTCCATGGGCGCGGGTCACGGCGCCGAGCACGATCAGCTTCACGTCGCGAATCTCAGTCGAGAATCTCGACCTGAATACGATCACCGTGCTTCTTGGCGGCTGCGATGGCGACGGTTCGAATGGCGTTCGCCGTTCGGCCCTGTCGTCCGATCACGCGGCCCAGGTCGTCTGGGGCGACCGCGAGCTCGTAGACCGTCTCGCGATCCTCATCGATCACCTCTACGCCGACAGCGTCGGGATCATCGACCAGGCCTCGCGCCACCTTCTCGATCAGTCCTTCGATCGACATGGTTACTCAGCCTTCTCTTCGTCGCCCTCGGCGTCGTCTGCGGCGGCTTCCTCGGCTGCGGGCTCCTCAGCGGCGGGCTCCTCAGCGGCGGCCTCAGCGGCCTCCTCGGCTGCGGGCTCCTCGGCTGCGGGCTCCTCAGCGGCGGCCTCAGTGGCCTCCTCGGCTGCGGGCTCCTCGGCTGCGGGCTCCTCAGCGGCGGCCTCAGCGGGCTCCTCGGCTGCGGGCTCCTCAGCGGCGGCCTCAGCGGGCTCCTCGGCTGCGGGCTCCTCAGCAGCGGCCTCAGCGGCGGGCTCCTCAGCGGCCGGCTTCTCCGGTGCGGGCGGATCGACAGGGACCGGCTTACGTCCCGGTGCGACGTCCTCACCCTCCATGTGCTTGGCGAGCAGCTGACCCACAGTGGGGCTGGCCTGGGCGCCCTGGTCGAGCCAGTACTGGATGCGCTCGCGCTTCAGCGTGACCGCCGGCGGGTCGTGGTTCGGATCGTACGAGCCCACGTGCTCAAGGAATCGTCCGTCTCGGCTGAAACGCTGATCAGCGGCTACGAGTCGGTAGTAGGGGCGCTTCTTTGCGCCGTGTCGTGCGAGGCGGAGCTTGACTGCCATGCCGGTCTCTCTTCTTCGTGTTCGGTTCTAGCCCGGGGGCCACGTGTGCGCGTCACGCGCGCTTTCCCTTCTCAAGGTCGGAAGGGCGCGTACCGTATCGGCGGCCTCAGGGGGTGTCAACATCGATCTTCGATGGACGGACCGCTTAAGCTCGCTGAACTTGGCTTGCGCTTCGCAGGGCCTTGAGGAGCGCGGATTCATCAGCCGGGTCCACCGTTCGCAGGTGAATCCAGAGTCGGTCATCACGCAGGGTCCCGATCACGGCGGGGCTCCCTCGTCGGAGTCGCTCGCTCAATCTCGTCACGCTGCCCTCGCGTGGTCGCAGGCCGATAGCGGCTCCCTCCACGGTCGCGTCTGGATGGCTGCCTCCTCCGACCGCGTCTTCGCTCGACGCGACCTCGATCTCCAACCCGAGGCCCTCAAGCTGCTTCGCGAGGTTCATGGCGCGCTCGCGGAGGGTCTCGGCGCTCAGGTGCAGCATCCGGTAGGTAGGGACGCTCTCCGGCTGGGCGCGACGGTAGGATGCGAGGGTGTGCTCCAACGCGGCCAGGGTGAGCTTGCCGACCCGGAACGCCCGGGCCAGGGGGTGACGCGCCATCGTGTCGATCATGGCCTGGGTGCCGAGGACGATGCCGGCCTGGGGGCCGCCGAGGAGCTTGTCTCCGCTGAAACAGACGCAGTCCGCGCCCGCCTCGAGCTCCTGGACAGGATCGCCGTCCGCGGGCAGCGAGTCGGGCAGGGGGATGAAGGTGCCAGAACCCAGATCGTGCAGAAAGGGGAGCTCGTGGTCGTGGGCCAGGCTCGCCAGCTCAGCGGGGGTGGGGCGGTGGACGAAGCCCGTGACGCTGAAGTTCGATGGGTGGACGCGCAGGATCGCGCCTGTCTGCGGCCCGATCGCGCCCTCGTAGTCCTTCAGGTAGGTGCGGTTCGTGGTGCCGACCTCGCGGAGGCGCGCTCCCGAGCACTCGAGGATGTCCGGGATTCGAAAGGAACCGCCGATCTCCACGAGCTCACTGCGACTGATCAGAACCTCCTTATCCTTGGAGGTCGCTGCCAACATCAAGACGACCGCGGCCGCACAGTTGTTGACCACCAGCGCGGCCTCCGCGCCAGAGAGCCCCGTAAGCAGCGCCTCGGCGTGGTCGCGTCGAGAGCCTCGGCCGCCGGTCGTCAGATCGTACTCCAGCGTGCAGGCGCCCTGGGCTGCACGAAGCGCGTCGGTCGCCAGGGGAGCGCGGCCCAGGTTGGTGTGGATCACGACCCCGGTGGCGTTGATCACGGCGCGAAGCGACGTCGCGGCGAGACCCCGCGCGTGCTCCACCGCGAGATCGATCACCGCATCCTGGCTTGGGGCTTCCTCGCCGGCC
>CALCNF010000120.1 GCA_937897815.1 uncultured Pseudomonadota bacterium
CTGAACGGCCCTCTGTGGGCCGTTTCGAGGGGTCTGCCGCCCCTGGTTGGTGGCGTTGGGCCTGGGGGAGGGTCCGGCTACTGGTAGCCGAACGATCCCTCATGGAAGTCGCCAGTCTCGATCCACTTCTCGATGACCTTATCGAGGACGTCGTTCGTCACGCGCTCGACGCCCATCTTTCGGGCGTTGCCGATCACGCTCTGCATGACCTGTCCCTTCACGAACTCCGGGATCTTCGCGAGGCGATCGATCGCCTCGTCATCCCAGGGGAGCTCCTCTCCCTCTCCGCGGTCCTGGATCGCGTCGGACACCTCACTCCACATCTCGAACTTCACGTCCATGATCTCGGGGGTGATGGTGAACCCAAGGTCCTTCTTGATCGCTGTCCACTCGACGCGCCAGCGCGTCATCTCACGACAGAACTCCGGGACCTCTGCGAGTCGAGCCTCCGCATCGGCGGTCCACTCAAACTCATACTCGGCGGTCTTCTCTGAGAGCGGATGCCCATATCCGAGCTGGGTGCCGAGCTTCTTCATGAAGGACTCGCTAATCGCCTCCATGCGCTTCTCTTTCGCGCGGGTCTCAGCGACACCCACCGAGAGGTCACGGGCGCGGTCCTCGTCGAACTTACCGCTCTCGGCGGCCATGTTCACGGCGGAATCTACACGCTGCTCGGCAGCCGGCGTCCACTCGGGCTCGTTGGCTGCAGGCTCCGGTGCGGCCTCGGCGGCCGGCTCCGGTGCGGCCTCAGCGGCCGGCTCCGGTGTCGCGCTCGGCGCCTTGTCGACCGAGTCACGGACCTGCTGCTTCTTCGCGCCGCCGCCCTGATATTGGCCCATCATCTCGGCCATCATCTTGCGGCCCTCGGCGATGCCCTCTTCACAGAGCTCGAGGTTCACCTCGCGAAGGTTCTTTTTCGCGCCGAACTCCTCCACCTTGTCGCGGGTCATATCCCGCATGAAGCCAGCGGGCACGCGGCAGATTCGCTTCCAGGCGGCGTCGGTCCAGAGGAGCTTCGCCTCGTCGCGTGGCTTCGCGATCTCGTCGTCCGACATCTCCTCGGCCTTGACCTCGATGGTCACGTTGTCGCCGCGCTTGGAGAGATAAGAGGTATCCGCGTTCTCCTGCTCGACCATATCCACAGCGAACTCGTGGCTGATGAGCTGGAGGCCGCGCACGCGAGCGGTCTTCTCAATACGGGCCTTGGCTCGGCGACGCTCGTAGCCA
>CALCNF010000121.1 GCA_937897815.1 uncultured Pseudomonadota bacterium
CAAGTAACGTAGATCGACCTCGTTTTGCAATCGCAGCGGAGTTGTTCGTGCAGTCCGTTTCGTGAAGAAGAAAGGACACTTACAAGACGGAGAACCCAGCGAAGGTCTGAGAACCCACAGAAGCAGCAGGTTCTTGTGCGGGTTGTGCGGGTTTGAACCCGAAATGGCTGGATATAACCCGCACCACGGGGTGGGGGTATCGCCTAAGTGTCTGTATGTACGGCGTTCTTAGGAATGACTACACATTGAACCGAAATGCAATCTGCTTGGTAAGAACCGATAAATCCGCGCCTTTAAAAATCAGTCTCACCGCTTATCACCGATTGAGCGGGTCATCGTTTTAGAAATATCACCGGATCAGTCTGTCAGGTCGATGAACAGTAGGCCGTTCGGTAGACGTGTCGTTCCCACAGCACAAGTCCTAGAATGACGGCTATTTCGGTCAAAAAATAGACGACACCAAGGGTCGTGAGCGCCTGGAAATGACGACTGATTAAGAAGACGGTAAACCCGCAATAGGCCGCATTGCTTAACATGATGCCCTGCAGCCATTTGGGTTGGTTGAGGTCAGCCAACGCAAAACAACTGGCGGAATAAGCCAAGCTAACGATCGCCCAAACGCCGCAGGCAAATAAGGCATCCATGGGCATTGCATGCCAGCGCTCAAGCGCTGGTAAAATGATAACCATTAGGATGACGCTGACTGCGGCTCCTAGTGCATCAATGAGGAAGATTTGCTTTACGGTCATTGATACTTCGACCACTTGGGTGGAGTTCGGAGTTGATGAAGCTCCTGAGATGAGGCGCTCTCATCTGCCTTACCACTCTGAATCAAACGTTGAACCGTAGTTTAATCATGCTCATATGTGACTGTTATGACTGCATTTCACAAGCCATCACCCCCTTTGTCACCGTTTGACATGAGGCGGTAGTTTGCGCGTAGGAATCGGAGTCAGCTTGGCTTGCCCCCCATCTGCAGTGACTCGATAGGCGCGCTTACCGGGCACCGAGCATACCGACTCCACCAGCTGGGTTCCCCGGTAGAGAACACCACAGCTGTCGTCTACGGCGATCCCAGGCGGGAGGGTTCCGTTGGAGATGCTCTCTTCGTAGATCTTTTGGCGCTCTGGTTCCCCGTCGTAGTGGGGACAGTGGCTCCCGGGGAGAAAGCCCAGCCCATCACTGAGCACACGAAGAGGGCTCCCCCATGAGTCGGTGATGGAGCCGCTGAACCAGCACAGTGAACCTGCGCTGAGGCCACAGAGAATGGTTCCTTGTTCCCAGGCCTGTCGAAGGGTTTTGTCAATGCCGTGGGCCCGCCACACGAGCAGCATCTGAAAGGAGTTTCCTCCGCCCACATAGATCACGTCCTGCTCCAGGAGGTGCTGGTGGGGATCGGGCTGATTGTAGCGCGTCAGGCTGACGTGGGAGTGTTCCGTCCCCAATGTCTCCAGGGATACGTGAAACCTCTCAATGTACTCCTCCGCATCCCCACTCGCGGTCGGTAGAAAGCAGACCTTGGGTCGATCTTTGCCCGCCAGAGCCAGGATGTACCGATCCAGCGCGAGGTTCTCTGGCTCCATGGAGAACCCACCGCCGCCCATGGCGAAGATGGTTCGATGATCTGGAGGCGTCTCAGACATTGAACCGGAAGTGCATCACGTCGCCGTCCTGGACGATGTAGTCCTTGCCCTCGACCTTGAGCTTGCCGGCGGACTTGGCGCCGGCCTCGCCGCGCAGGGAGACGTAGTCGTCGTAGGCGATGACCTCGGCGCGGATGAAGCCTCGCTCGAAGTCCGTGTGGATGACGCCGGCGGCCTGGGGGGCGCTCATGCCGTCGCGGATGGTCCAGGCTCGGACCTCCTTCTCGCCGGCCGTGAAGTAGGTCTTGAGACCCAAGAGGGCGTATCCCTCTCGCGAGAGGCGGTCCAGACCGCTCTCCGCGAGGCCGAGGCCCTCGAGGAAGTCGACCTTCTCTTCTTCTTCGAGCTCTGCGATCTCCGACTCGATGGCCGCGCTGATGATCACCGCGCGTGCGCCGACCTCGGCGGCGTACTCGCGGAGGCGGTCGACCATCTCGTTGCCGTCTACCGCGCTGTCCTCGTCGACATTCGCGACGTACAGGACAGGCTTGGCCGTGAGCAGGAAGAGCCCCTTGAAGATCTCGGCCTCGATGTCGTTGTACTCGAAGGTGCGTCCGGGCTTGCCGTCGGAGAGCCAGGCTTCGAGACGGGTCAGCATCTCGGCCTCAATCTTCAGGTTCTTGTCGCCGCTCTTGGCGAGCTTTCGCGACTTGTCTGCCCGCTTCTCGACCGACTCGATGTCCTTGAGGAGGAGCTCGGTCTCCACAACCTCGACGTCGCGAATCGGGTCGATGGACCCCTCGACGTGCACGATGTTCTCGTCGTCGAAGCAGCGGACGACGTGGACAACGGCGTCCGTGGCGCGAATATTACCCAGGAACTGGTTGCCCAGGCCCTCGCCCTTGGAAGCTCCGCGAACGAGCCCCGCGATGTCGACGAACTCGACGGTCGTCGGCAAGACCTGCTGCGGGTTCACGATCTCGGCGAGGGCGTCCAGGCGGGCGTCCGGCACGGTCACGATCCCGACGTTGGGCTCGATGGTACAAAACGGGTAGTTGGCGCTCTCGGCGCCAGCGGCGCTCAGGGCGTTGAACAGGGTGGACTTGCCGACGTTGGGCAGTCCGACGATTCCGAGGGTCATTCCCATGAGGAGACTCCGCTTCCTGGGGTAGGGCGGGCTGTCTACCTCACGTACGCGCGAGGCTCAAGGTTGGCGTCTACCAGGTGTAGAAGCCCTGGCCGGACTTCTTACCCAGTTTGCCCTGCGCGACCATCTCTCGCATGAGCTCCGGTGGGCGAAAGCTCTCCGAGCCCAGGGTCTCGTGGAGGTACTCGGCGATCTTTAGACGGGTGTCGAGCCCGACCAGGTCCGTGAGCTTGAGCGGCCCCATAGGATGTCGGTAGCCCAGCTCCATCCCGCGGTCGATGTCCTCCGCGGACGCGACGCCCGTCTCGACCATACGGATGGCCTCCAGACCCAGGGCGAGGCCGAGGCGGCTCGTGGCAAACCCCGGGCTGTCTCGGACGGTGATCATCTCGCGGTTCATACGCTCGCCGAACATCCGCGTGTTCGCCAGCGTCGCCTCGTTGGTGCCGTCGGGGACGACGATCTCCAGCAGCTTTACGATGTGAACCGGGTTGAAAAAGTGGGTCCCGATGACGCGCTCGGGGTGGGCGGCCGACTGGGCGATCTCGTCGACCGAGAGGGACGAGGTGTTCGTGCCCAAGATGCAGGTCGGAGAGGTGAGCTCGCCGAGGGCCGAGAAGATCGTCTTCTTCAGATCCATCCGCTCGGGAACGGCCTCGACGACCAGGGAGGCCGTTCGAGCCGCGTCTTCAAACGCGGTCGCGAGGCTGAGGTTACCCAGGGTCGTCGCCTTCTCGTCTTCGGTGGTCTTTCCGCGCGCGATCCCCTTGTCGAGGTTGGCCGCGATGGCGTCCATGGCCCCTCGGCCGACCTCGGCGTTGGGCTCCACCAGGGTCGTCAGGTGCCCGCTCTGGGCGGCGACGTGGGCGATGCCGCGTCCCATAACCCCGGCGCCGATGACCACGATCTCTTCAGTGTGTGCTGCCATCTCACTGGCCTCCTTCACGTGCTTTGCGTCTGGCCTCGCGCTTGTCGAGGAAGGCGCCCATGCGGTCGTATTTCTCCGGGTCGTCGTAGCAGACGGCCTGGGCGAGGGCCTCAAGCTGGACGCCCACCTCCGGCCCCGTGCTTCGCCCCTCGTTCATGACGAGCTTGGAGAGCTGCACGGCGTTGGGGCTGTTCTTTACGATCTCTGTCGCGATCTCCAGGGCCGTCTCCATGAGCTGGCTTTGAGGCACGACGCGATTGACCAGTCCCACTCTGGCGGCCTCCGCGGCGTCGATGACGCGGCCCGTGAAGATCAGCTCGCGAGCGATTCCAGGACCCAGGAGGCGCTGCATCCGGATCGAGCCGCCGGCCGCGGGGATGATGCCCAGGCTCACCTCGGGCTGCCCGAGTTTGGCGGTCTCGGAGGCCACGCGGATGTCGCAGGCGAGGGCGACCTCGCAGCCACCGCCTAGCGCGAAGCCGTTGATGGCCGCGAGGGTCGGGAGCTTGCAGGCCTCGATGGCGTCGCAGAGCTCGGCGTTGTGACGGGCGAGGGCGACGGGGCCCTTTCGCTCGCGAAGCTCGGCGATGTCCGCGCCGCTCACGAAGGCGCGGTCTCCTGAGCCCGTGAAGATCACCACCTGCGCCTGACCGCGGGCGACAAGGGCCTTCAAGGCGGCACGAATCTCCAGGTTCATGGGTAGATGGAGCGCGTTTCGAACCTCGGGACGATCGAAGGTGATCGTCGCGACGGCTCCGGCCTCCTCGACGTGGATAAACTCGTAGGTCTGGCTCATGGGTTCATCACCACCTTGCCGATCACGGCGCGTGTCTCAAGAGCCTCGTGCCCCTGAGCGATCTCCTCGAGAGGCAGGACGCGATCGATGAGCGGGTCGAGGACCCCGTCAGCGTGCAGGCGAACGATCTCGGCGAACTCGGCCCGAGAGCCCATGGTCGAGCCCAGGATCGACTGGCCCTTAAAGAAGAGGTGTCGCAGGTTCACCTTGGCGTCTACGCCTGTCGTCGCGCCGCAGGTCACGAGTCGTCCTCCCCATCCGAGGCATCGAAGAGATCGCTCGAAGACCTCGCCTCCGACGTGCTCAAAGACGACATCCACGCCGGCCTTTCCGACCACGGCGCGCGTGCCCTGCACGAAGTCCTCTTTGGCGTAGTTGATGAGGTGGTCCGCGCCGATAGA
This sequence comes from uncultured Pseudomonadota bacterium, assembly GCA_937897815.1. Lineage (GTDB taxonomy): Bacteria > Myxococcota_A > UBA9042 > PHBI01 > CALCNF01 > CALCNF01. The sequence continues at coordinate 4,856 of CALCNF010000121.1, forward strand.
GCGCGCGGCCTCGAGCTTCTCGGCCGTCGAGGCCGTCGCGATCACCGTCGCTCCCAGGTGCTTCGCGATGCGGATCGCGGCGGAGCCGACTCCGCTCGCGCCACCGTGGATCAGGACGGTCTCGCCTGCTCGAAGCTGGGCGCGGGTCACGAGCATGTGCCAGGCGGTCAGGGTCGACAGCGATCCGGCGGCTGCCTGCTCATACGTGAGTCGCTCAGGCTTCTTGAACAGGTTCCGGGCGGGCACCGCGACGAGCTCGGCGAGCCCGCCGTCGCAGGTCTCCCCCAGGATGCCGAAGGAGCGACAAAGCGGATCCTCGTCCCGCTCGCAGCGCTCGCAGACCCCGCAGCTCAGCGTGGGCAGGATCATCACAGCGTCACCTGGGGCGAAGCCCGTGACGTCACCACCTACCGAGACGATGTCTCCCGCGATGTCGGCGCCCGTGATGCACGGAAGCAAGAACGGCGCGCCTGGGATACCGCGCCGATGCCAGACATCAAGATGGTTCAGCGCGCACGCGCGAACGCGCACGAGGGCTTGGCCAGGGGAGGGCGAGGGATCCGCGACCTCCTCCAGGTTGAGGACCTCGGGCCCTCCGTGCTCTCGTACGACGACGGCCCGCATCAGGGCCCCGTGAAGCGCGCCTTGCGCTTCTCGTTGTAGGCCGCCAGCCCCTCCTTGGCGTCATGGGCCACAAAGAGGCGGTTCTGGAGCTCTCGCTCCAGGGCCAGGCCTACGTCGAGGGTCGTCTCTGCGCCGGTCTGGACGGCGCGCTTGATCAGGCCGACGGCTCCAGAGGCCTTCTCGGGTGGGCAGAAGCTCTTGGCGTACTCCATGCACTGTCCGATGAATTCAGCCTCGTTCTCCGCGTCGAAGAGCTTGTTCACGAGACCAAGCTCCTGGGCCTCCTCGAAGGTCATGTTGCCGCCCTCGACCATGAGCTCGATCGACTTGGACTTCCCGAGGGCTCTGGACAGACGCTGGGTACCACCGGTCCCAGGCAGAACTCCGAGATGAACCTCTGGGAGGCCCACCTTGCCTGAGCCTCGACGCCCGATCCGCAGATCAGCCGCCAGGGCGATCTCCAGCCCGCCGCCCACGGTGTGGCCTCCGAGAGCCGCGATCACCAGCTTGGGCGTGTGCTCGAGTCGGAGCATCGTCTCATTGGCGTGCAGACAGAACGCGGCCTTCTCGTTCGGGTTGAGCTTCTGCAGCATGGCGATGTCCGCTCCAGCGCAGAAGAACTTCTCGCCTTCACCCGTGATCAAGAGGACATGGACCTCCTGGTCCATTCGGGCCTCCAGGATCCACCGATCCAGCTCGAGCATCATGGCGTAGGAGTAGCCGTTGACCGGCGGGTTCGACAGCGTCAGCTTCGCGACTCCGTCGATGACCTCGTAGTGTACCAGGGCTTCCGCGTGACTCATCTGGGCTCCTTGGGTCGACCGTGGCCTCGATCCCATGTGGGCGGTCGCGTTGTCAACCGAGCGATCCCCCTCTAGCGTAGAGATCGTGAAGGACTCACTCACAATGTTGGCGTCTCTGATCGTCCCAGGGCTCGGGCAGCTTGGCCGAGGACGCGTGCTCGACGGGGCGCTCTTCCTGGCGCTGGCGGTCTGGCTGCGCCTCGTGCTGGCCAGCTACGGTTGGATCCTCACGACCGACAAGAACGCTCTGGGTGCGGCGCTTTGGGGCGCAATGGCGATCCCCGACCCGGTCTCGGCCCCGCTCGCCATCGTCGTCACAGGACTCGTGCTCATCGTCCATGGGTGGTCAGCGTTCGACGCGCGCTGCTCTGAGAGGTCCTGAGAGCGAGAGTTCAAGTCGGCGGGGGCTGCGGGGCGACTATGGGTCCAGGTTCTAAACCCTGCATGTAGCAGGTGGGTTTTCGTGATGCTCGCTTTAGGCTTCCGGCTCTAGGGTCGGCTTGCACACCACAATCAGAGACGAATCCCATGTTTAGAAGCTAGGGAATAGACCGATAGGACATACATAGCCGTCCCAGCAGTCCTCCACCGAAGACAAGCCTATCATAGGTCCCTGGGGTGGCGATGCGCTCGGTCGAAATCAGGTCGAAATTTAGCCTCAAAACGAGAAGAGCCGCGCTCCCGATTAGGAAGCGCGGCTCCTGGTGCGAAAGGGGGGACTCGAACCCCCACAGGCAATTGCCCACTAGAACCTGAATCTAGCGCGTCTACCAATTCCGCCACTTTCGCGTGCCGATCTCAGCGAGGTTGTCTTTTATTGTGACACGGCCAGCGCGTCAAGGCGGATCAGGTGCGCACAATAAAGAAGAGGGGGGGTGGCGTCTGCCACCCCCCCTCGGATCAGGGCCTCTTCACGGTTGGCCGATGACTAACCGCCGAAGCAGTTGTCGATGGGCTCGTAGGAGCACTCAGTTCCCTGCTGGTTGCAGGAGTCCTGCGTGCACGGGTCGCCATCGTCGCATCCATCACCCACCAGGGTGCAGAAGGAGTCGGAACCGCAATGGGGCTTGAGACATGGGGAGTTCTCACCACCCGACGCGGGCGGCCACTCATCCTCGCACTGCTGATCGCTCGTGCACGCGTACGGATCGCCACACTCCTCAATGTCGTTGGTCGTACATCCAGGTGGGTTCGCCGTGTCATCGCACTGGTCAATCGTGCAAGGCTCATCATCGTTACAGTCGATGATCTCCTCCTTGCAGATGGACGCGGAGCCATCTCCAACCGGGGTGCAGAACACCACGTTGCAGATACCCGTGTCGGTGCAGTCGTCGTCGACGGTGCAGAGCTGGCCACAACCCAGGATGAGCTCGTTGACGCAGCCGAGACCCGGCACGCACATGTCAAACGTACAGTCCTCATTGTCGTTGCAGGTGCCCGACTTCGCATAGGTGCACTTACCGCCGCCCTGGCCGTCATCCGTGCACTTGTCGTAGGTGCAGCTCTCGGCGTCGTTGCACTCGGCGTCCGAACCACACGCGATGTTGCACGAAGCGATGACGTTGTTCACGCAGCCCTCACCTGGCTGACAGAAGTCGTAGGTGCACGGGTCACCGTCATCACACGTGTCGAACTCGGCTGTACAAGCAGGCTGGCCCTCGGCGTCGAGGTCATCCGGGTCACACAGGTCGATGGTACAAGGATTCTCGTCGTCACAGGTGCTCGGCGCCACGCAGCCGAGCTCCGTGTCACACTTGTCCTCGGTACAAGGGTCGTCGTCGGAGCAATCGATCTGCGGCGTCACGAGGCAACCCTCAACCGGATCACAGTAGGCCTCAGCGCAGGCGTCGGTGCCTCCGCAGTCCTCATCCTCGTACACGCACACGCCCGTCTCCGGGTCGCACACGTCCACCGTACAGATGGTGCCGTCGTCGCAGTCGGTCACCTGGAAGACGCAGGCGCCCGTGTTCGGATCGCAAACGTCCGAGGTGCACGGGTCGCTGTCGTCACACTCTGCGGGACCGAACTCACACTCGCCCGAATCAACGTTGCAAGCCCCCACCTGGCAGAGCGAAGCAGGGATGCAGTTGATCGGAGCGTAGGTGCAGCCGACGCTGGGGTTGCACGAGTCCGTAGTGCACGGATTGTCATCCGACGCGCAGACCAAGTCATCGTAGTAGCACGAGCCGTCGTCGATGTTGCAGCCGTCGAGTGTGCACTCGTTGCCGTCATCGCACGCCTTGTTCGCGTTGATGCAGATGCCCTGATCCACGTCACAGGAGTCGACCGTACAGAGGTTGCCGTCATCGCACTCCGAGGCATCGAAGCAAGGCACCACGCACTCGGCGTCGAAGCTGTTCACAACGTGGTCGCACGCGCCCGCCTCACAGAAGTCGATGGTGCAAGCATCATCGTCGTCACAGAGGTTGGGCTCATGCACGCAGTCGCCGACGATGAGGTCGCAGAAGTCGACGGTGCAGAACTCACCATCATCACAGTCCTCCGCGGTCATCTGCTCATGGATGCACTCGAACTCGCCGGCGAGTCCGTCCCCGGACACCTCGCAGCTGTCCATGGTGCAGGCGTTCTCATCGTCGCAATCGATGACCTGGTAGCTGCACACCGGCAGTCCAGACGCTGGGTCGACGACATCTTCGTTGCACTCATCGATGGTGCAGGTGTTGCCGTCGTCACAGATGCTGGACTGCTCACAGATCCCGTTCTCCGGGTTGCAGGTGCCGGAGAAACAGGCACTCGTGGACTCACACACGATGTTCTCGTGGGTGCACTCGCCGGTCTCCGGGTCGCAGCCGTCGAGCGTGCAGGGGTTGCCGTCATCACAGTCCTTATCGCTCTGCGTGCACTCACCGTAGCCGATGCTCGTCGGATCGTCGTTGCACTCCTCGATGGTGCACTCATTGCCGTCGAGGCACTTGGCGACCGTGGTGCAGCCGACCTGAGCGTTGCAAATGTCGACCGTGCACTCGTCACCGTCGTCGCACACGATCTCCTGCGTGTTGGTGCACTCACCCGTCTGCTCGTTGCAGCCGTCGGCGCCACCCTCCGTACCATCGGCCGAGGTGCAGGCGTTCAGGTCGTCACAGACGCCCGAGGACTGGCATCCCTGGAAGGCGTCGCAGCCGACCTGGGTGCAGAGGTTGGTCTCGGGAATTCCGAGCTCTGCGTAGCAGTCCACGTCCTGGGTCTCGCACTGGCCCGTCGCCCCGTTGCAGGCGTCGATGGTGCACTCGTTGCCATCGTCACAGTCGTTGACCGTGAAGGTGCAGCCGAGCTCCACATCACACTCATCGACCGTGCAAGCCTCGCCGTCGTCGCAGAAGGCGAGGTCGTACACACAACCGTAGCCGGGCTGGCACTGCTCGGTCGTACAGGCGTTGCCGTCATCACAGTCGAGCTCAGCGTTGTCGCATGAGTAAGGCGTGCCTGCGACGGCGTCAGGCTCGCTGACGCACTCGTCGATGGTGCAGGCCTGGCCGTCATCGCAGTAGAGGTCCGCGTAGCTCTGGAAGAAGCATACGCCTGCAGGCAGCGTGGAGTTCTCCGCGGTCGCGGTAGCGAAGCAGAGAATGTCACCACCGAGCTCTTCGCAGTTCTCAGAGTTCACCTCTTCCTGGAAGCACTGGTCGACCGTACAGGCGTCGTCGTCATCACACTCGATGGAGTCGAAGACACACTCGCCGGGGCTCACTCCCGGTGCCGCCTCGACCGCGCAGAGGTCGACCGTGCAGGGGTTGCCATCGTCGCACACGACGAGCGAGTTCACACAG
>CALCNF010000122.1 GCA_937897815.1 uncultured Pseudomonadota bacterium
ACCCGGCAGGTGGATGTGGCCGGGCATGATGCCGATCTTGGACTTGCCCGGGCTGATGACTCCGGGGCAGTTGGGGCCCACAAGTCGGGTGTTCGGGAAGTCCTTGAGGAAGACAGTCACCTGCATCATGTCGAGGACTGGGATGCCCTCGGTGATGGCGATGATCATCTCGATCCCGGCGCTGGCGGCCTCCATGATGGCGTCCGCAGCGAAGGGCGGCGGCACGTAGATCACGGAAGTATTGGCGCCGCGCTCCGAGACGGCCTCAGCGACCGTGTCGAAGATGGGAATGTCGTCGAAGGACTGGCCGCCCTTGCCGGGCGTCACGCCTGCGACCACCTGGGTGCCGTACTCGACCATTTGGCGGGTGTGGAAGCTGCCCGCGCCGCCCGTGATGCCCTGGACGACCAGGCGGGTGTTCTCTGTTACGAAGATCGCCATGTTGGTTACTCTCCTGCCTTGACCGCGGCGACCGCCTTCTGGGCGCCGTCGGCCATGGAGTCTGCGTTGAGAATCGTCAATCCACTCTCCGCGAGGATCGACTTGCCGAGCTCGACGTTCGTTCCGGCGAGCCGGACGATGAGCGGGACCTCCATGCCGAGCGCGCGAGACGCCTCGACCAGGCCGCTGGCGATGGTGTCGCACTTCATGATTCCGCCGAAGATGTTCACGAAGATCGCCTTCACGTTGTCTCCGAGAAGAATACGGAAGGCCTCCGTGACGCGCTCGGTCGTCGCCGAGCCGCCGACGTCGAGGAAGTTCGCCGGCTCGCCGCCGAACGCCTTGAGGATGTCCATGGTGGCCATGGCCAGTCCGGCGCCGTTGACGAGGCAGCCGATGTCACCGTCGAGCTTGATGTAGCTGAGCTCATGCTCTTTCGCGAGGACCTCGGACGCGTTCTCCTCGCTCAGGTCACGGAGCTCAAGCACGGCCTTCTGTCGGTAAAGCGCGTTCGAGTCGAAGCCCATCTTCGCGTCGAGCGCGAGGAGCGAGCCATCGCCCTGGATCACCAGGGGGTTGATCTCCGCCAGGCTGGCGTCCAGATCGGTGAACGCTGAGTAGAGGGCGTTGACGAAGCGCCCGAGCCCACGCGCCACGCGGGCGTCGAGCCCGAGCTTGGCGGCCGCGTCTCGAACCTGGAACGGCTGAACGCCGACGGCGGGGTTCACGTGAATCTTGGCGATGGCATCGGGGTTCTCCTCCGCGACCTCCTCGATCTCCGTGCCTCCCTCGGTGGAGAGCATGAACGTGATGGCAGACGTCTCACGGTCCACGACCGCGCCCAGGTAGAGCTCACGGGCGATGTCGCAGCCCTCCTCCACATACAGGCGCTTGACCTCTTTGCCTTCGGGCCCTGTCTGATGGGTCACGAGGACCTTCCCGAGGATGTCCTCGGAGTGCGCTCGCACCTCATCAATGCTCCGGGCGAGCTTCACGCCGCCGGCCTTCCCTCGGCCTCCCGCGTGAATCTGTGCCTTGACGACCCAGAGGTCGCCGCCGAGCTCCTCGGCTGCTGCCACCGCTTCGTCGACGCTGAACGCCGCCTTACCGCGGGGGACCGGGACTCCGTACTGTGCGAGTAGGCCTTTGGCCTGGTGCTCGTGGATATTCATGGCGCTCCATGGGGACACTGTTGAGACAAGCGGCGTTTTTCTACGCGCGCGAGGGCGGAGCGTCAAGGCCTCATAAGAGAAGGCGCGCGCCCGATGTGTGTCCACGCTCAGGCCAGAGGTGGTGTTGGGATTGACCGGAGGTCGGGTTGGGATTGACACCCGCGGGCGCCCGCGGATAAGTCAAAGCCGCGCGTCCCCGATCCTCCCCCTGCCCTGCGAGGTGCTTCCCGTGAACGGTCAACTCAAGATCTTCTCCGGTCGGTCTCACACCAAGCTCACACAGCAGATCTGCAACATTCTCGACGTGCCCGTAGGACGGTCGAGCGTGATCCAGTTCTCCAACGAGAAC
>CALCNF010000123.1 GCA_937897815.1 uncultured Pseudomonadota bacterium
ATCTCGGTCGTCATACCGGCCGCGTCCTCGCTGGATTCGACGAGCGTCGCCGCTCATCGGTTGGGAAGGACAGCAGCCTATCGCGCGCGCGCGTGGCGGTCAACCCGGAACAGCCACCGTAAGACGCCGTTTTTAATAGGCTTTTTCAGCGATCTTTCAGTCGACCATTTTCGTGGTCGCTTTGACCCGCTTCAAGCGACCGCGAACCCGCTTTTGGAGGTGTTTAATCCCCTCGCTGATCACCTGGCTGATTCGGCTCTCAGACACCCCCAGGGTTCTCCCAATCTCAGACAGATTCATGTCCTCGAAGAAGTACAACCGGATGGCGATCTGCTGCTTCTCCTTGAGGCCGTCGATGGCGTCGCCGACCACCTCTCTGAGGTGCTCGAAGTGGGCGACCATCTGGGGACTCGCCGCTCGCGGATCGAGGAGCACATCCCCTGGATCGCGCGCCTCGCCGTCCCCGGCCCCCGTGAGGTCCTGGAGGCTCATGACCATGACCGGTTTGAGCTTCGTCACCAAGCGCTGGTAGGCGTCGATGCTGAGCCCCATATGTTCGGCGACCGCCTCATCCGTCGCGGCCTCTCCGATCTCGGCCTCGACCTCGCGCACGGCGGACGCCAGCTCATTCTGCTGCTGGCGATGGGTGCGCGTCGCGTGGTCAAGAGAGCGCAGCTCATCGAGGATGGCTCCCTTGATCCGGATCTCCGCGTACTTCTTGAACTGCGTAGCCTTCGCCCGCTCAAACTTATCCACGGCGTCGATCAGACCGAGGGTTCCCGCGCTGACCAGGTCATCCATCAGGATGTGAGAGGGCAGGCGGCGCGCGAACTTCGACGCCACGAGCTTGACCAGATCCAGGTGCTCCCGGATCTGCTTGTGCCGCTCCCGCTCGCTCACCTGGCCTCCATGGTTGAAGGCCCATGATGACACGGCGAGTGGGGATGACAAGCGCGGCCCTGCTCCGAGCCATCGCGCTACCTAGCGGCCGCGCCCCACGCCGGCGTACTGGAGTCCAGCCGCCATCACCTCATCAGGGGTGTACAGATTCCGACCATCATAGACGCGCTCTCCGCGCATCAGAGAGGCCACACGAGCCCAGTCGGGGTCCTGATATTGGCTCCACTCGGTGACGAGCAGCAGGGCGTCCGCTCCCTCAACCGCGGCATAGGGATCGGCCATGAACGTCGCGCTCGTATCGAGCTCGCCCGCGGCTGTGTGCTCGCTCACAGGGTCCGTGACCATGACGGTCGCGCCGGCCTGGACCAGGCGCTCCACGATGGTCAGAGAGGGCGCCTGCCGCATATCATCGGTGTCCGGCTTGAACGAGAGCCCCCACAGAGCGATGCGCTTGCCCTCAAGCGACGGGCCCAGCTCCGTGATGATTCGGTCGACCAGATAGTGCTTCTGGAGCTCATTGGCGCGCTCGACCGCGTCGAGAACCTGGAGCTCGACGCCGGCGGACCCAGCGGTCCTCAGGAGCGCCTGAACGTCCTTGGGAAAGCACGAGCCGCCATAACCCACGCCCGCGCGCAGGAACGCAGGTCCAATGCGCGAATCCGAGCCCATTCCGGCTCGCACGTGCTCCACGTCGGCGCCAACGCGGTCGCAGAGCTTCGCGATCTCGTTCATGAAGGAGATGCGGGTCGCGAGCATGGAGTTGGAGGCGTACTTCGTCAGCTCGGAGCTGCGGACGTCCATGACGAACAGCGCCGCGCCCTTCTCAAGAAGGGGCGCGTTGATGCGCTCGAGCACCTCGCGCGCCCGGTCGCTCGGGACGCCGATGACGATACGATCGGGATCCAGGAAATCGGGTACGGCGACCCCTTCCCGGAGGAACTCAGGGTTGGACACGACGTCAAAGTCGGTCTCGGTCCGGGAGGCGATGATGTCGCGAACCCGGTCACACGTCCCGACGGGGACGGTGCTCTTCACGATGACAACCGTGTAGCGCTCGATGGCGTCCGCGATACCCGCGGCGACCGCCTCTACGGCCGTGAGGTCGGCGCCGCCGTCGGCGCCCGGAGGCGTCCCTACGGCGATGTAGACCGCCTCGGCCGAGCGCACGGCGCTCTGGAGGTCAGTGGTGAAGTGGAGGCGCCCCACTTCGACGTTCTTGGGGACGACCTCGTCGAGCCCAGGCTCGTAGATGGGCAGCCCACCATCGAGGAGGGTCTGCACCTTCTTGGCGTCCTTGTCCACGCAGGTGACCTGGTGGCCGATCTCGGCGAGGCACGCCCCGCCGACCAGCCCCACATAGCCGGTCCCGATGACCGTAATCTGCATGGTCTCCTCCCTCGTATCATTTGCGCCTCCGCAGGGCGCGCGCGCCCTTATAGGCCCGCGCATCTACCCGGGTCAACCACGGACTGGCGGCGAGCAGGTACGCCCTGGGACCGACCTCGGCTCCAGGCCCTAACATTGATCGCGACGAGGGCTGTGGAGCCTCTTCTCAGCGGTGGATCGTGAGGACCAATCGAGAGCGCGGGCTGGCTTGGGTTCTTCCGCCTTTACAGCGGCCATGCTCCGAGGCAAATTCACGGTTGGCTCTGAACTTTCGTCCCCCTGGTCCGCTCATGAACGCACCCTCCGAAAACACCGAGCGCCTCAGTCTACCGCACGCCGTAGAGGCCGAGCGGGAGATCCTGGCAGCCGCGTTGGTGGACCCGAACTCGGTGGACACCATCATCGAGCACGAGATCGGCGAGGAGGACTTCTACGTCTCCAGGCACGGGATGGTCTTCGCGGCCATGCGCCGGGTTCACGAGCGTCACGGCACCATCGATGAGGTGACCCTGGCCCAGCAGATGAAGGACATGGGCACCTGGGAGCAGGCCGGCGCGAGCCGAACGTTGAGCGAACTCCTCGATCGGGCCGGAACGACCTCTCACCTGAGCCACTACTGCAAGATTGTGCGGGACAAGGCTCTCGCGCGCCGGATGGTCGAGGCCGCCCGTAACATCGAGATCGACGGCCTGACGGACACCGATGATGTGGCCACCTTCCTCGATGAGTCCGAGGCGGCCATCTTCAGCGTGCTTGAGAACCGAGGGGGCTCGAGCCTCAAGCCGGCTTCCGACGTCGTAAAGAGCGCGTTCGAGCAGATCTCAGCCGCCTACGACAATGATGACAGCGTCGTGGGTCTGGCGACCGGCTACCGGGATCTGGACGGCCTCACCCACGGTCTCCAGCGCGGCGACCTGATCATCTTGGCGGCCCGGCCCGGTATGGGAAAGACAGCGTTCGTCTTGAACCTGGCCACCAACACCTCGCTGCGCAAGGACGCGTCCGTCGCCCTGTTCTCTCTAGAGATGCCTGGTGAGCAGTTGGTCAGTCGTATGATGGCCTCCGAGGCACGAATCAACCTGGAGAAGCTCCGAAGCGGCCATCTCTCTGAGGATGAGTGGCCCAAGCTGACCAACGTCGCGGACCAGCTCTCCCAGTCGAAGCTCTACATCGACGACACCCCGGGAATCACCCCGGGCGCCATCCGGGCCAAGTGTCGACGCCTGAAGCGTCGACAGGGACTGGACCTCGTGGTCGTGGACTACCTCCAGCTCATGTCGAGCGGTCAGAAGGAGCAGAGCCGCGAGCAGGAGATCAGCCGCATCTCCCGGAGCCTCAAGGGCCTGGCCAAGAGCCTCAGTGTCCCCGTCATCGCCCTCTCGCAGCTCAACCGTGGGGTGGAGAGCCGAACGGACAAGCGCCCCATGATCAGCGACCTCCGCGAGTCTGGTGCCATCGAGCAGGACGCAGACCTCATCGCCTTTATCTATCGTGAGGATCGGTACAAGACCGACATTGAAGAGTCCCAGCGCGGCATCGCCGAGCTGATCATTGGTAAGCACCGAAACGGACCAACCGGCGTCGTGAAGCTGAAGTGGTGGGGCGCCTGGACCCGTTTCGACAACCTCTCACAACGAGAGGAGAACCCCTTCTAGATCGCCCTCAGGCGCCCGAGATCGGGCCCTTATGCGTCGGACTCCTCCTCCCCCTGACCGCTCGGCGCGTCGTGAGGGCCGTCGCTCGCCGTATCTTGAGGACCGTCGGTCGCCGTGTCGCCGCTGACCTCTCCATCGCTCGCCGTGTCCCCTACATCGGGTCCAACATCCGAATCGGCGCTCCCATCGACGTCCTCCGCCGCTTCCCCTAGATCACCGTCATCGGTGTTGGGTGCCGACGCGGCGTCCGAGGCGCCGTACTCAGAGTCCGTGCTCAGAGGCGAGCCTCCGCCGGGCTCGGATGGATCCGTCTCCGCCGGGTGAGGCGTGGGTCCAGCCACACAGCCAGTCAACGTGAAGGCGAGCAGGAGGGTCAGGCCCCCTCGAATCACGAGCCCGACTTCAATTTCTCTACATGATGTGAAATATTTCCACATAGTCTTTCTCTCTTTCAGGGGTCGGCGTGCCGCGCGAAGCGAACACAACTCCCGGTCTATTCGATGACAGGTACCGCATTGTTCGCGCTTTGGGGCGCGGAGGGATGGGGACCGTCTCGCTTGTGCAGGATCTGAGTAGTGCAGAGGGCGTGCCAAGTGTAGACGAGGACTCCCCGGCCTTCCATGGATTCGCCCTCAAGGTTTTGGAGTCCGATCGTCTGCTCGGCGCGTTCCTCGACGCCTTCGAGCTCCATCGAAGCCTCGCCCACCCCGCGTTCGTCGACGCCCTTAGGCTCGGGTTCGATGCAGAAGGCCGCCGCTACGCCGTAATGGAGTGGTGCCGAGGCGTCCCCCTCTCCGCGGGGCTGATCCCCGATGAGGATGTGGCCGCTCGGATCGCGCGTATGCTCCTCGATGGTCTCGATCATCTGCACCGACACGGGCTGGCTCATGGAGATCTCTCGCCGGACAACGCGCTCGTGGAGCTCGGCGAAGCTCTCGACCTCAAGATTCTGGATCTGGGCGCCGCTGGCGCCCTGGGCACAGGGGCAGGCTCTGTATCGGGCGTCCTGACTCACCTCGCGCCTGAGCGCCTCGGAGGCGGGGGCCTCTCTGTACGCGGCGACCTGTTCGCCGTCGGGGTCCTGATCTACAGCGCCTTGGAGGGCGAACACCCTTATCCGGACTACCCGCGCGTGATGCCGGGCGACGTGTCCGGCGTTCGCTTTGTCCGCTCGGCCAAGCTCGGACCGTGGCTGAGCCGCTTGCTTCACCCGAAGGAAGGGCAGCGTTTCCCGGACGCCATCTCAGCTATGGACGCCCTGGCTCAGCTGATTCCTGGGGTGCAGACCGAGGGGATCGATGCCCCGACAACTCTCCCTTATATCGACGCGGCCGATTCATGGGCCTCGCTGAAGATCCAGGTGGCTCGGGCGCACCGCGATCGCCGAAGCGTCGCGCTCTCCGTAGGTGCACATACAGGCCGAGGCCGCTCAAGGCTGCTCGCTGAGCTCATGAACACCCTGGGAGGATTCGGGGTGCGCGGTGTCCTTGAAGGTGTGCTGCCCTCGGACCGGCCCGGAGATCTTCTCCTGCGCATCGGACGCAAGCTGGGGCTGAGAGGCCTTGAGTCTGCACCCTCGCAGGCCCTGGGCCTGGCGCGTCGCATCGCTCAAGGGATACGAGACTCGGAGGTCCCAATCGGGATCCTCGTCGATGACGCTGAGACGGCCGATCCCCAGACCGCCCGTGGCCTGAAGTTCCTCCAGGACAGCCTTCACGACACGCCCAGCGAGGCGCAGCACGGCATCCTGATCACGACCACGAGCGACACGGGCGACGGTCTACCGCTGTGGACACACGAAGATCTTCATCTGCTCATCGAGGCGCTCTTCCCCAATCGCCGCGTGGCCCGCGCCGACGTCGAGGGACTCCTCGAGCACTGTGGAGGCCAGATCTCCGAGCTCGCTCCAACCCTGATCCACCTGATGGAGGCCGGGCACATGGTCGTCTCCTCCGCGTCGGTGAACCTGAGCGACGGATGGAGGAAGGCCCTTTCACAGCGTTCTGATGAGGACCACCACCTTGACCGGCTGAGCCCGGAGCAGGCGACGTTCATTGGACGGCTGGCCCACGCCCGAGGCCCGATCCCGGTTGAGCTCGTCGACCTACCCTTAACGCCGCTCCTGACCGATGGATGCGTGACCCAGGTCGACGGACAGCTGGGTCCGGCGGTGACCCTGGGCTCCCGACGCTGGCTCAAGACGGGACTTCGAGCGATGGAGGCCAGCGAGGCGCACGCCTATTGGGTCGAACTCTGGAGTGAGGTCTCGGGCCCAGGCGCGGAGTCAGAGCGACTCTGGGCGGCCTTGAAGCTCGGGACCGACGGCGCGATGGACGAGGCCCGCTCCTTCCTCCTGGGCGCTGAAGCGAGCCACGGCGATCATCTCGTCTGTGAGGTCGTCGATCCGGACTGGCCGAAGGCGAAAGACACGGCCCGAGTAGGAGCGTTGGCTCAGGCTGCGCACGA
>CALCNF010000124.1 GCA_937897815.1 uncultured Pseudomonadota bacterium
CGTTCATGGCTGGAGGTGCGACTTGAGACGGGTCGTAAGCACCAGATTCGTGCACAGCTCGCGCTCGCAGGGCTGCCATTGGTGGGAGACCCGCTTTACGGAGCACGGGCGCGAGCGATCGCGCGTCCCGCGCTTCACAGTTGGTGGCTGGCCCTGCCTCACCCCATCGGGGACCGGGGTGAGTTGGCGCTGACGGCTTCCGTGCCGGAGGACCTGCGAACGCTCGCGGCGTCCCTGGGCTGGGTGATCCCTGAGCGACCATCGATTCTGTGATCCGCCTGAGCGGCGACGCTTCGATTCAGGTAACCTGTGCTCATCCCGGCCGACGGAATGGCGGATGGTTCCTGCCTGTTGACCCGAGTGCATAAGGGAGGCATTCCCGTAGGTGTGTCTCGGTACCCGCCTTGGAGGCTGATATGGAGCAGGCAGAGCTGGAGAAGATGGTCCACGAGGTGCTCGGGGAGGACTACAAGGACTACGCTGTCGGCCAATATCGCCTCGTCGAGGACATGCGGGAGAACTGCGCGCGCGTCGAGTGCGTGCTCGTCGACAATCACGGGGGCGAGACCCGGGAGATCGAGGGCCTCGGTGTCGGCCTTGTCGACGCGCTCTTCAAAGGCCTGAAGAGCTCGCTCTCCGATGAATACCCCTCCCTGAATCGCATCCACTTTGTCGACTTCAGTGTCGCGGGCGACTTTCGCTCCGCGAGCTCGGCCGAGGGCTCCGATGCGTTGGGCCATGTTCGACTCGTGGTCGAGAACTCCAGCGGCCGAGAGTTCTTGTTCGAGGCGGAGTCTCACTCGGTGAGCGCCTCCTCCTGTGACGTCGTGGTGATGTGCGTGGAGCACTTTGTGAACGCCGAGCTGGCCGTGCTGCGCGTCTTTGAGTGGATCACGGAGGCCAGGGAGCGCCACCGGCCAGACCTCGTGGAGCAGTACACGAGGCGTCTGAGTGAGCTGATGCAGAACGCGACGTACTCGGAGTCGATCGAGCGAATGCGTGTTCGCACCATGAGGTGAGGCAGGTGAGTTCGACCCCGACTGACTAGATTTCTGGCGGGGCCGGATCTGAGGGCCTAGAGTATCGAACCGACGTCTATTTCTGGCAGCTTGAGTTCGATGTTCGAAGCGCGCAGCACCATTATTCTGAGGCGAATCCTCATCATGCTACTCATCGGTGGCGTGATGGCGACGGTAACGGCGCGCCTATTTGACCCCGAGCGTACCGCGCGTCGCGAGATGCTCGCTCGACAGCTGTCGGCGTTGTCGACCACCAACCTGAAGTTGGGCCAGGAGAACAAGCACCTGGAGCAGCAGCTCACGCTCCTTGAACGCTCTACGGAGGGCTGGAAGGCCGCCGCCCGAAAGGATCAGCGGATGCTGCTCCCGGGAGAGGTGATTATTCGCTTCCCGACGGACTGAGCGCGCCCTTCAGCTCGGCCAGGAGAAGCTCGCCGATGCAGGCCTGAGTGCGTCGAGCGTTCGTGAGCATGCGCGACGCGTTCTTCGCTTCGGCGCATTGCGCGCTCTTGTATCCGTGTCGTTGACAGGTCGTCCTGACGAGCAGGAGGCAGGGGCTCGAGCCGTCGCCGAGACCACCCGGCCGAAGGAGCTCGGGCTTCTCCTCGATGACACGAGCGCAGGCCGCGCGAATCGCGGGCGGCTCCGTCGAGGGGACGAGGTCGCGCACCTCCCGACACTCATCGCTGTGGATCCCCAGGGTCTCGCATGCGCGGCTGACGACGCGCACGCAAGCCGGTCGGCGCACCTGCGGGGCAGGCTGCTCTGGCTTCGAAGGCGGCAGCGCGACGTCGGCAGGCTCGGGTATCGGCTCCTCAAGCGGATCCTCAGCGGATGGACGAGCGGTCTCCTCCACCGGCATGTCAGCCGCCCAGCGCTTGACCTTGGACTCTGGCTCCGGCGCGCACCCGAGCAACAGGTACCCGCACGCGGCCAGCGCCATGGCGCAGAGCCCGCGCCGCCGTCGGCGGGCGGAGCTCGAGGGCTCGGGCTCGCCGAGGTCAGGGCTCGACGCTCGGGGAGAGACCTCTAGATCCATATTAAATTCGCGACCCTCGTCGAAGCTATGCCTTGTAGCGCGTCCAGGCGTCGGACAGCGCCGTCGAGATGGCCGCTTGAAGCTTGGACACCGTCTCCTCGGGCCAATCCTCAGGCTCATCTCGCAGACACGAGGTCAGGTCCTCACGGTTATCGAAGATCGCTACCGGGATGTTGAACGTGCGTTCGTGGGCCTCAATCTCGATGGTGCCGGGGACGCTGGAGGTCTCCGCGAGGTGGGGCATGTCGCACACACCATAGTCGGCGAGCATCACGGTGAGGGGGCAGCTGTGGTGCAGGATGCTGCCCGGGTCATCTGGATCCTCACGCGCGGCGTTCTTTCGCCTCGACTCCTCCGGGGTGACCCAGATGTAGAGGAGGGCGGCGCTCTCAAGAATCTCGGGCGCCAACTGCTTGAGCGAGTAGGCGTAGCCGTGGGGCTCGGGGAGGGGAGGGGTCGTACCGTCCGGACCTCCGCGCGCGAACTCAATCACGACCGTCTTGCCCTCCATGGTTTCGGGCTTACGACCGAAGAGCTCCTCAACGAGGCCGTGAGCCTCTGCTGCGACCTTATCGGCGACAGCGGACTTCAGGCCCGCTTCCATGTCGCGGAAGACCGTCGCGGCTCCGACGGCCTCACGGGCTCGGTCGACCCGCTCAAACAGAACGTGGGGATCCGCCGAGGGCTTCTCCGCGTCGGGCTGGGTGATCACATAGTAGTCCTGGTTCACGAGCTGCAGCAGCGTGCCCCAGTCACGGCGCTCAAGGAACACGTCGTCCGGACCCTTGTAGAACGCTCGAGGCGCCCCCAGCGAGACCAGCGCGTCATCACAGCATCGCAGGAAATGCACGTACGGGAAGTCGTCGAGCTGGACGGTGTCCCCGAGGTGGTAGTTGGCCGCAGCGTCCGCCGCGGTGCCCTCGCGCATGAACTTCCTGACCTCAGACTTACCGGAGGCCGGGAGGGCCAGCAGCAGCAGGGTGTCGAACAGATTATCACTCATTGCATACTCCGTTGTAGAGGCGCCGCGGAGTGTGAAGGATCCCCCCGCCGCTCGTCAATCCAAACCCCCGAGGACCCGTGAATGGAGCCCGCCGGCTCAAGGCGCGCCCTCAAGGTCATAGGGGAACCATATGTTTCGAAAGCCGACCTCTTCGATCAGGGCGACCACGTCGATCATCCGCTGGTATCGGGTCTCTTTCTCGCCGCGTATGGCGATGGGCGTATTCGGGCGCCGCTCGTAGAGCTGCTTGAGCTTCGCTCGCAGGGTCTCGGCCGTGACCTCCTCGACCGATGCGTCACCCGCTTCACCCTCTTCAAGGTCGAGGGGCACCGTGAGGAGGCGGAGCTGCCCCTCTCGGGTGATGAACACGGTCGTCTTGTCGCTGGTCACGGTGACCTGCTCCACGCTTGAGGTGGGCAGCTCGATGGGGAAGGCGTGCTCTTGGCGCTTGAAGGTGGTCGTCACCAACAAGAAGATCAGCAGGAGGAAGACCACGTCCACCAGCGAGGTGATGTCGATGGTCGTCGCCGCGCGACGCCCGCGATTTCGTGGCCTCAAGTTCAAGCGGCGTCCTCCGGGACGGCGGATGACTGGGGCTGGGACGCCATCAGGTCGAGGACCTCCAGGGCGGCCTCCTCGATGGCTCGGGCCTGCCCGTCGATGCGCGACTCGATGAAGCGATAAGCCACGTAGGTGGGGATGGCGACCGTCAGCCCGGCGCCCGTGGTCAACAGGGCCTCCCAGATGCCATGAGCCAGGAGCGCGATGTCCGGAGTCTGGGCGCCCGCGACGTCTCGAAACACGCGAATCATACCCGTCACTGTTCCGAGAAGCCCGAGGAGGGGAGCGATGGACGCGATCGTGGATAGGGTCGAGAGGCCGGACTCCAGGGCACCCATCTCGACCCGCCCCGTCTCTTCCATAGCCTCTTTCGCGGTGGCCCGGTCTGAGCCGTTGTGTCGCAGACCGACCTCAATCACCCGGGTGAGGGCGCTTGGGGTCTCTCGGCAGAGCTGCTGGGCGCGTTGGATATCACCGGCCTCGAGGTGTCTCGTCAGGGCCTCGAACGCGACTCGCGGTGTGATCTGCGCGGGTCGCGTGGACCACAGGCGCTCAATGAAGACCGCGACGGCGACGACGGACGCCAGGAGGATCGCCCACATGAGCGGCCCGCCGCGCGAGAAGAGTTCCATGAGTTCCATTTCGCCTCGATTCAGATCGGGATGGTGATGGTGATCGTCGTGCCTTCATCAGGCGCCGACTGGACGTCGATCGTCCCCTCGTGGGCGTCTACGACGCGCTTCACGATGGCGAGACCGAGCCCGGTACCGTAGTCCTTTCCGTGGGTCGCGAACGATTCGAACAGACGCCCCTCCATCTCCGGGGGGATGCCTGGACCGTCGTCGCGGGTCGTCAGGGTGAGCTGACCTTGATCCACGTTGGCGTGGAGCCACACGTGCCCGGAGGCCTCCTCGAAGGCCTCCTTGGCGTTACGCGCCAGGTTGAAGACAGCCCTCTTGAGCTTGTTGGGATCGACGCGGATCGCCACCTCGCTCCCCCAGGTCGTCTCCAGGGTGACCTGGGTCTCGGAGAACTCGCCGGCCATGTGCTCGCCGATCTCGCTCATGAAGCCCGCGAGGAAGACGTTCTGCAGGAGCACCTCCGAGTCTCCCTTCGCGAAGGCGAGGAGCTCTTGTGTCATGTCCTTGATGAGCGCGACCTGAGTTCTCACTCGCTCGCGGTGTTCATCCCGCTCCTCGCGCTCTTCGCTGTGCGCCATCAGGCGCGCGTATCCGCTGATGATGGTCAGGGGCGTCTTGATGTCGTGCATGACGCCCGAGAGGGCTTGGCCGATGGACGCGAGTCGGGAGGCTTGCAGCTCCTCCTCCAGGGCGCGAGACAGCGCCAGGGACATGCCGAGTCGCGTGGCGATCACGCCGAGGATTCGGATGTCTTGCCGATCGAAAGAGAGCCTGGAGATGGGGTTCGCGAACTGCATCTGCCCCAGGAGCTCGCCCTGATGCCTGATCGGTATGGCCACGAACTGCCGGACCTTCCAGTCCTCAACTCCGGGCAAGCTTACGGTGATCGCTGAGTCGTCTCGTAGGCCGCCTAAGGAGAGCGGCTGCTCGAGCTCGGGCTGCGGCGGAGTGATCTCAAAGTACGCAGGGGGCGTCTCCAGGCGTTCAGCCTGAGGGCCTCGAACCGCAGCGTAGGTTTGTCGCTGGCCGGCTGGCGTCAGGACGACGGCGGCGACCTGGGCTGGAAACTCTTCAAGCAGGGCGTCGAGGACCCCACCCGCCGCCGCCTCAAAGGTGGTCGAGGTCGCCGCGACGCGCTCGATCCGAAACAGGAGCTCAAGCTCGGAGGTGCGCTCCTGGAGGTGCTCAGAGGTCTCCTGCAGGTGAATGTTCTTGTCGACGATATCCAGGTACAGATTCGAGTTGTGGATGGCGATCGCCGTCGGCCCGGCGATGGCGGCCAGGAGATCCGCGTCGCTAGGTGTGAAGTAGCCGTCCTCGCTGTTGAGGACCTGGAGGACGCCGAGGACCTTCTGTCGGGAGTCGAGCAGGGGCGTGCACAGGACGCTGGAGGTCGCGAATCCCGTTCGCTCGTCGAAGGCCGGGTTGAAGCGCGGATCCTTGTAGGCGTCTTTGACGTTCACGGGTCGCGCGTGCTTGGCGACCCAGCCGGCCAGGCCCGCGCCGTACTCCAGCTCGATGGTGGCGATCTCTCCGCCGTGGGTGAACCTCGACCACAGGGTCCTGCCGTCGTCACCCAGGAGAAACAGGGTCGAACGCTCCGCCTTGAGCATGCTGGTCGCGCTGTCCATCACCACGTCCAGGATACGCTCCAGGTTGTGTTCGTGAGCGATGGCCCGGCTGATGGCCTCCACCCCAGCGAGCTTCCGCTCCAGGAGCTGGACCTTCTCAGCGAGGTCGCTTGTTGCGCTCGTCTCGGAGCCTCGGTTCGGCTCCGATGTGGTTGGCGGGGTGCTGCTCAATGGGCCTCCAACCAGTTGTGTCCCCACTCGACGTTCACGACCAGGGGCACGTCGAGCTTCACGACCTCCTCCATAACCTCCTTCACGCGCACCGCGAGCGACTCTGCCTTGTCCTCCGGGACCTCGAACACAAGCTCATCGTGGACCTGCAGGACCATCTTGGCCTCGGGCATCTCGTCCGCCAGGAGCGGGTGCAGGGCGACCATGGCCTTCTTGATGATGTCCGCCGCTGTGCCCTGAACAGGTGTGTTGATGGCGACTCGCTCCGCGCCGCGGCGCGC
>CALCNF010000125.1 GCA_937897815.1 uncultured Pseudomonadota bacterium
CATCACGGCCAACGCCTCTCTGGAGACCTTCGAGATCGCGGGCAGCGTCGTCACGCTCGAGCCCGACGACCTCATGGTCTTCCTTGACCTGTTCACGGAGATCGTGCGCCGACCGAGCTTCCCCGAGCAGAGCTTCGAGCGAACCAAAGCGCTGCGAATCTCCGCGCTGCGCGGCCTGTCCAATAACCCGGCCGTCCTCGCGGACGCTGGCCTGCGCGCCCTCCTCTACACCGGCGGAGTCCGAGGCCGGCCGGCCGCCGGAACCCTGGACTCCCTGCCCACGCTCACCCATGGGGACCTGGCCCTCTACCATGAGCGTGTCGTGATTCCTCAACACTCCGTGCTGGCGTTCGCGGGGGACTTCGACCCTGCGGCGATGCGCGCCTGGATCGAAGACACGTTCGGGGACGCGAGCTGGGGACGTGACGTCTGTCAGCCGAGCGATCGACCCGGCTTCTGCAGCCAGCTTTGCCAGGGCAGTCTCTGCTACGCGAACCCCCTGGCTTCCAGCGCCTACAAGGACCCAGCGACGGTGCGCGCCGCCTTTCAGGGCATCGACGTTCTGGTGATCGACCGGGGTGAGGCGAACCTGAGCCAGGTCCACTGGCGCCTTGGACAGGACAACCCAGTGACGATCCTGGACCCGGGCTGGGCGGCCTTCCGGTTGGGCACGCAGATCCTCGGGGGGGACTTCACCTCGCGCCTCAACACCGTACTCCGCGTCCAGGAGGGGCTGACGTACGGAGCTCGATTCAACGTCGAGTTCGGGGTCAACGACTCAGGCGCTATGGCCGTCTCCACCGAGGTCGCCCCCCGCGACGTCAGACGCGCCATCGACCTCTCGTTGCGAGAGATCGACGGCGTGGTTCGCAAGCGTGTCGAGCCGGCTGAGTTGGAGAGCTTCAGGCGTAAGATCATCAACGCCTTCCCCTTCAAGTTCGAGACCATCACCGACACCCTGGAGCAATACCTCTACCTGGAAGCGGCGGGCGTGCCGACCCAGTGGTTGGAGCGGTACCGAGAGCGACTATCCAAGCCCACACACTCCGCCGTGCACGAGGCCATGAAGACCCTCACCCCGCACAAGATGTCGCTGGTGGTGGTGGGCAACGAGGAGATCGCCTCAGCCCTGGCGCCCTATGGGCGGGTTCGCGTCGTGAGCGTGGAGAGCTTCCTGCGCAGCGGCCTGACCTACGCCGTGTCAGCGAAGCCGAAGGGCGTGTCCACGAAGGGCAAACGCAAGAAGAGCCGAAAACGGCGGCGCCGCAGGAGATAATGCTATCGGCGAGCGCGATTCTGAGCCATAAGCTGCGCCCATGAAGCCACAACTCCTTATAGTAGCGCTCTTCGGGGCGTTTCTCTTCGTAGGTTGCTCCGACGATTCGACTTCCGGAACGACGCCTGCAAATGAGCCTCCCACGTTCGTCCCTAGCACCTGTGTGGCAGACGAACAGTGCAACGCCCCGACGCCGGTATGTGGCCCGGTGACGTCGACCTGCGTTGGATGCGTGACGGACGCGAACTGCAAAGAAGGGCAGGCCTGTGTAGACGGCGACTGCCTGGTCGAGGGCCAATGCGATCCTCTGTCTGTCAGCTGCAACGGCAATGACCTGTGGACCTGCAACGCAGAAGGCACCGCGATCAGCGCGATCACGTGCCCGGAGAGCTGCTTTGACGGGGCCTGCTCGGATTGCCAGCCGGGCTCGTCGCGATGCTCTGGTAAGACCGTTGAGGTCTGCGCCGACAACGGCGGCGGCTGGGCGACCGCTCAGACGTGCCCCGAGTTCTGCGCAGACGGCGCGTGCATTGACTGTGTACCGGGAGACACGCAGTGCGCCGGAGACATGGTTCAGATCTGCGACCCCGCTGGCCAAGGATGGCAGGACTACGATGACTGTGGCCTTAAGCCCGGCGGGCTGACCTGCTTCCAGGGCGTCTGCATCGATCCTTGCTCGGACGACTTCAAGTTCAACACCAATGTCGGCTGCGAGTACTGGGCCACGGATCTCGATCAGACCGATGAAGGCGGCAGCAACAACAGTCCCTACGCGATCGTCGTATCGAACCCGAGCGCGAGCGGGTCGGCCTCCGTGACGCTCAGCAAGAACGGCGCCGACATTGAGGTCGCTGAGATCGCCGGACAGGGCATTCACATCTTCAACCTCGATCCCCACAACATCGACGGCACGATGAAGGATCAACGGGCCTTTCGACTCAAGGCGACGCGCCCCATTATCGCCTATCAATTCAATCCCCTCGAGAACGTAGGGGTGTTCTCCAACGACGCATCGATGCTCATCCCCCAGAACAGCCTCGGCACCAACTACCGCGTGCTGGGCTGGCCGCAGCGCACAGGGGGCCTGAAGGGATATGTGACCATCGTAGGTACCGAGAACGACACGGAGGTCACCTTCACGTCCTCGGCCAACACCGCGTCGGGAGCCGGCCTCGCAGCGCTGGCTCCTGGCCAGTCGTTCACGACGACCCTTCAGCCCTTCGAGGTGCTCAACATCGAGACCAATGGGACCGAAGAGGACCTCTCTGGAAGCTTGATCGAGAGCACCAGGCCTGTCGCCGTGTTCAGCGGTCACGAGTGCGCCAACGTGCCGTACGCGAGTGGCTGCACCAATGGTACCTGTGACTCGACTCCGCAGCTGAGCTGCCAGAGTCCAGACGACTGCCCCGCGGTCTGCTGCTGTGATCACCTCGAAGAGCAGCTGATCCCTGTGTCCGCCTGGGGCAAGACCTACGTAGGAGCGCGCTCGAAGCGACGCAACAACGAGCCCGACTACTGGCGAGTTGTGGCCAGCGTCGACCTGACCACCGTGACCGTCAACCCGCCTGTCGCTGGAATCCCGACGCTCATGGCGGG
>CALCNF010000126.1 GCA_937897815.1 uncultured Pseudomonadota bacterium
AGGCCTCGCCCAGCTCGAAGATGTAGAGGGTGCCCGCCGTGCCGGCGACCGACTCAGGAGCTCCGGCGGCTCCAGCGGTGACGCCACCCTCGACCTGCAGCCAGGAGCCATCGGCTTGCCGACGGTTCACGCCGTTCTTCACACCGTAGCCGATGTCGACGACCTGCCCCACGGGGTCGAGGATACGGACAGGGTCGTCCACGGAGTTGAACTGCCAGGTGTCCTCGCTGTCATGGTGCTCGCTGATGTTCGTGACCGCGGCGCCATCCAGGGCCGGGGTGAACATGGCGGGCCATGCCTCCATCGAGGCGTTGCGCGTGAGCAGGATGTACTGGCCGTGGGCGTAGTCGCCGCTGAGCTCAACGTCCAGCTTGATGTTCTCGGGAGCCTCCCCGTTCTGGAGAAGCTGAATTCGATAGCCGGTCAGCGGTACTCCAGCCAGGGCCGCATCCACGCAGGAGGCCGGTCCCGTAGCCGTGCTGCAGACGTCAGCTCCGCAGTCGGTCGTGGACGTCACGGGATAAGAGCACAGACCTGCGCTGCAGGTTCCTGCCTCACCGTAGACCACGACGCTGTTTCCATTGCACTCGTTGGCGGGTGGGGTGTTGCAGAGGAGCCCCTCACAGGGGTCCACGCAGGCGCCCTCCTGGCAGACGAAGCTGCTCCCGTACTCGGTCGCGCAGTCGATGGTCTCGCTCACCGCGGAGTAATCACAGCCGCTCTCAGGAATGCAGACCCCTGCACCCGAGTAGGTCTTCAGGGTGCCCTCGTCCGTGCACTCATCGGGTCGCTGCGAGCAGTCGTACATGAAGCAGTCAAAGTCGCAGGCGGGGTTCTCCGCGCCCGGTGATCCCTTCGCCCACGTCGTGGTGCCGTCGGGCGTCGTGCCCTCGAGCGGGCTTACGCCGAAGCACCAAGCGGCCGGGTCGTTGTTGTCCCCTTCCAGCCCAGCCGGATCCAGCGCCAGGGAGACGCCGCCTGCGGCCGGCCAGCCCAGGTCTTCGTCGTAGTCGACGCGATCGATCTCGATGCCCTCCAGGGTCAGGACGATCTGGTCTCGGGTGTTCTGCAGGTAGAACGTCTCCTCTCCCTTCCAACTGGACGCCGCTCCACCAGCCGCGCTCGCGCCGTCCTGGGCCACCACCGCGTAGCAGCCTGACGGGACGCGCGTGAGCGCCGCCACCGTGAAGGCCTCCGAGCCATCTCCATTGCTCACGGTCATGCCGCGCAGGGTCACGTCGTGATCGCTCACGTTCTTCACCTCGAACCACTCCTGGCCAAGATCGTGGCTCGGCGGGTTGTAGAGGACCTCTGTAATGACGAGCTCTCCAGCGGCTGGCTGGGCTACGCAGTCTCCTGCGATGCAGATGGTCGCGCCTTCGCAGATCACGCCCTCACACAGGGACTGGTCGGGCGCGGAGACGATGCAGCCCTCGTCGATCACCGGTCCAGGTGTCACCGTGTCGGGTTGGCTCGCCGTGTCAGTGCCGCTCTGTGTATCTCCTGTCGGAGCGCTCGTGTCCGGGCTCGCTGGCGTCGGCGTCGGCTCCGGGGCTGGGGCCGCCTCATCATCTCCGCAGGCTCCCATGCCCAGGTGCAGCAGGAGCAGGGTCGTGAGCAGGGTTTGTCGCGTCGTCAGCATCGTTCCACCTCATGTTCGGCTCTGATCGCCCCCGTAGGGGGCATCGAGTCTATGGAGCGGGCGCCTTCTACCCGATCGGTGGCGCGGAGGGAAGGGATGAGCCATCTTCTGGTAATGTCCGTACGTTCCTTTTGGACTGGGAGTTGAATCGATGACGACTGACCTGTGGATGCTCGCGTACCTGACCCTCCTCGGGATCGCGCTTCAGCTCCCCATCTCGCTCGCTCGTATGCGGGTCGAGGGCGGGATCCAGTGGTCCCTCGGGAATCGAGACACGGAGCTGGAGGTCCCAGCCTGGATCGCTCGGGCCAACCGGGCCCAGGCGAATCACCTGGTCGCGCTCGCCGTCTTCGCGGCGCTTGTCCTGACGGCGCACGTCTCGGGGACGGCGAACGAGATGACCGCGCTCATGGCGACGGTCTTCTTCGGGCTGCGTGTGCTCTATAGCGTCGTCTACATTGCTGGGATCCCGACCGTCCGCACCGCGGTCTGGGTCGTTAGCCAGCTCTGTCTCGTCATGATCTTCCTGCAGCTCCTCGGCGCGCCTCCATGAGAGCGCTGGCGGCACTCGGCTGGTGCGTGATGACGCTGGTCGGCTGCGCGGAGTCTGTGGAGTCCGAGACCGCGGCCCTCTCGCCCGGAGTTACGTACGAGCTCGTCTGGTTCGCCGGAGACGCGGTCGATGAAGGGAGCGGGGCCTGGAGGGTGACCACGGCGCTCGGGTACGAGGTGGAGGTGTCCAGGGCGCTGCTCACGATCTCGACGGTGCAGATGACGCCGTGCGACGACCTCACCAGGTCGTCTGACGCTTCAGGGCTTCTGTGGCTCGTCGACGCGGCGCTCGGCGTGACGCCGGCCTTCGCGTGGCATGGTGCTCTGGAGGCCGACCCCAGCGCGGTGCTCGACGAGCAGCTGGAGCCCCTGGCTCCTGGCGTCACGACGGTGTTGGGGCCGTCGGCGATGGCCGACCACGGCTACTGCGGACTGCACGTGCTCTTTGGGCCTTCCGCCGCGGAGGCATCGCGCTCCGGGGTGGATATGCACCTTCACGTCTTACACATCGATGGGGCGTGGAGAGAAGGGGAGGGTGGCTGGACACCATTCGAGGTGCACACGACGCTACCCACGGGCGCCCTCGTTGATCTGGAGGACTTCGATGGCTCTGCGCGACCGATCTCCGCCGGCTCCCGAGCCGCCGTGGTTCGGGTCGAGCGTGAGCTGGGCCGTCTCTTTGATGCCGTCGACTTCCAGGTGGCCAGTGAGGACAGCAGGGATAAGGCCATCTTAACGGCGATCGCCGACAGCGTGCGGGCGACGGTCTTGGCCGTCGAGGCCGGCTCACCCGAGCCTT
Source organism: uncultured Pseudomonadota bacterium (assembly GCA_937897815.1). Classification (GTDB taxonomy): domain Bacteria; phylum Myxococcota_A; class UBA9042; order PHBI01; family CALCNF01; genus CALCNF01. The sequence continues at coordinate 2,994 of CALCNF010000126.1, forward strand.
GACCGCGCGAGCGGCGCGGGTACTCTGCGCGCTTACGTAGAGGGGAAAGCCATGAGCGACGCTGGCAGCGAGCTGCAGTTTGAGAGCCTGGAGCAGTTCTACCGTTTCTATCTGGGAGAGCACCGAAACGGTGTATGTCGAGCCCTGCACTTCGTGGGCACGACCGTGAGCCTTGGGGTGCTGGTCTACGGGCTCGCGACCCAGCAGTGGTGGATCGCGCTCCTGGCCGGCGTTCCTGGGTACCTCTTCGCCTGGATCGGGCACTTTGGATTCGAGAAGAACAAGCCCGCGACGTTTAAGCACCCGCTCCGAAGCTTCATCTGCGATTGGATCATGTGGAAGGACATCCTGGCGGCTCGCGTCCCCCTCCTTGGGGAGCTTCCTCACGAACACTACGCTGCGAGACCCTGAGTCGCGCGCAACGACCCTCTCGATGGAGCCAGCACATCGGCGCTGTTTCAGGGTGAGGGGTTTCCATGTGGGCGTTTAGGTTTTGATACGTCTACAACTGTACGGGCTGACTACACGGTGTCTGGAGGTAGAGATGAGGGGTCGGGTCGGGATTGTTGTTGTTGCTTGTATGCTGATGGCGGGCTGCGGGTCGGACACGAACGCCGACGACTCCTCGGTCGATCTGGATGCCTCGGCCAGTCCGGTCGACGGGATGGTCGAGTTCGATGGAAGTTCCGGGCCTGAGACCCAGGAGAGTGACGTGCCGGATCCGCCCGCCGACGCGGGGGGGCACAGTCGCGCGTCGTCGGACGAGGGCGG
>CALCNF010000127.1 GCA_937897815.1 uncultured Pseudomonadota bacterium
CGAAGGCTCGCGCCGCGCCTCGTCGATCCCCGGTGGCCAGTCGCGCCTCGCCAAGCCTCAGGAGCAGCGCGCGGTACTCGGTGATGTCCGTCAGGGTCGCGAAGCTCTTCTCCATGAGCCTCGCGGCGCTCTCAAACTGTTCGCTGGCGTCCTCGATCTCTCCAGCGTCAAAGGCGTTCTGACCGGCCTCGTGAAAGCCCTGGGCTGTCTTGATGTCGTTTTGCGCCTCGACCTCATCGCCAGCGTTGAGCACGCCGTGAATCTGCATGAGCTTATAGTCGCTGCGCCGCTTCAGCGCGCGCCGCACGTCGTGAGCGACTCGCGCGTGCTCGCTCGTGTCCTCCGAGGCGTCCACGACCACGGCGACGCGGGTCTGCTTCTCGGGAGTCGTCGCTCGGGTGGCCGTGCTGGAGGAGAGGACCATGAGCAGGCAGAGCAGCGGGAGACGACGGATGACGATGGGCTCCTGGGTCGTTGAGGTCAGGGCAGCCGAGATTCTAGTGCGAGTTGCTCACCTTGGCGATGAAAGCTTTCCGGTCGATCCCGACGCGCCGCGACCTCTGGTCGTACCGGGTCAATTCAACTAGGGTCCTGCTCATGACAGATCCTCGTATCGTGACCTACCAGGGAGTGGCACCGACCTTCGGTGAGGACGTCTTCGTCGCGGACACCGCTCGGGTCATCGGAGACGTTGTGCTCGGTCCGCAGTGCTCTGTTTGGTACGGCACGGTGATCCGCGGTGACGTCTTTCCTATTCGTATCGGCGCTCGGGTGAACATCCAGGACATGAGCATGATTCACGTCACCACCGATCGGTACGCGACCGAGATCGGCGACGACGTGACCATCGGCCATAAAGCCATGTTGCACGGCTGCACCGTCAGACGCGGGGCCCTGATTGGAATGGGGGCCACCGTGATGGACCAGGCCGTGATCGGGGAAGAGGCGATCGTAGGGGCCGGCGCCGTCGTCACGCCGGGAACGATCGTGGAGCCGCGAACCCTCGTGGTCGGAGCGCCCGCGAAGCCCCGGCGCGCGCTCCGAGAAGAGGAGCTGGCCTTCCTGCGGTACAGCGCAAGTCACTATGCAGACATCGCCTCGAACTACCTGGCCGACGGCCATGGGCGAGTCGGGGTGGGCTCGTGACGGGCGCGCTCGCCCCTCGGCGGGTCGCGTGCTTGAGCTTGGTTCTCTCCTGTCTCCTCGCGTCCCCGAGTCTGGCCGATGGCCTCGGTGTGCGGGTGGAGGCCGGGACGGTGCTGGCCTATGACGCTGCCCAGGACACGGGGCACGGCGCGCTGGTCCATCTCACGTACGATCTGTCCAGCGTCCAGCTCTCGGTGGGCGGAGGCGCTCTGTTTCCCGGCAGTCAGGCAGAGGCCCCCCTGCTCACCGGTCAGCTCCTGGCCCAGTGGCATCCCTTCCGAGGGTCCTCCTGGCTTCAGCCTCTTCACCTCTCGCCCTACTTGAGCGCGGGCGTCGGCACGGTGAGCTTCGACGACGAGGAGGCGGCCGCGCGCGACTTTGAACCCGGAACATCGATTCGATGGATTCATGGCGGCGAACACGTCACGGGACTGCTTGGACTCGGTGTCACCTATGGGTCGCCGACGGACCTCAGCTTGAGCGGCGAGGTCCGAGCCGTGAACGCGACGCATCTCGGCTTTATCCTCGGCGCTGGAGTGTGCTTTTAAGCCCCTCTTCGGACCGTTAGCCGTGAGGATACTCGGAAATTCGAACCGAGAATTGTGATCAAATCCTCAGGAGTCGAGCTCCCGTGAATTGGTGAGGCCTACGGCGAATAGTCGTCCGCGAGGCTACAGAGAGTGGGCGCGAGGGAGCCGATTCTGCTTGAGGTTCTGCCCGTTCACCTGCTATGCCGGCCAGATGCCGGCCTCCCAAACAGGATCACTGACGTTATTTGAACACGAGGGAAGCGTGGGTCTCCTCCTCTGGGCAGAAGACGACCGTCACATCCCTGGTCTCCTGCGCTCGCCGTTCCGGCGGGGAGAGTGGTGCACGCGCGCGCCCATTCAGATGCCCGCGCCATCGGGTCGGGTCGCGGTAAAGATGGTCGACGGTTGGTGGCTCTCGGCGGCCGAAGCGACAGCGGCGCTGGCGCCAATCCCCCTCGCGGTCGTCGATCGTCTCCCGCGGGCGATGGCCGTCTGGGCCCTGGCGAGCAAGTGGGTCATCGAGGCCGTCGCGCGGCACCAGGTGGTTCCCGCGCTCGACAGCACCGACACCGAGGACGAGTGGACCGCGCGGTGGAGGGTCTCACCGGTGCGACCCGAGGATCGTGCTCGCATCGCTGGGCTGGCCAGCGCGCTTCCGGGCGTGGGTCGCGCGATGGTGCTTCCGGATCGAACCCGCGCCTTGAGCTCCATCAGCGCGCTGAGGCGATTCATGGACGCCGCCGCAGACGGACTGCTGCGCGCGCCATCCACGGAGACAGCGCCTCGCCCCGGTCGTGGGCCTGAGTGGATTGAGCGCCTCGGTCACGCGCTGGCGGGTCCGGACAACGTCTTCACCATCAAGGGTCTCTCCGAGCGTGACCTGCCGCGCGCGCTCGCCGCGTGGACCGCCCCGGCGACCTCCATGGGAGACGGCGCCAGGCCCCAGATCGGCTTCCGACTCGAGGAGCCGTCACAGGACGCTGATTCTTGGCGCGTGACCTACCACCTGCTCGACACGAGCGGGGAAGAGCGGGTCCCAGCGCAGGTCCTACATAACGACGAGGCCTCGGAGCAGGACCGAGGGCTCGTCGCCCGAATGCATGAACCGCAGCTCGCGCTGCTTCAGGCCCTGGGACGGTGCTCTCGGGTCTTCTCTCCGATCAGCAGGAGCCTCAACGACAGGAATCCGGCCTTTGTGTCCCTGGACGCTCAAGAGGCCTGGACGTTCCTGACCCGATCGGGGCTTCAGCTGCAGCGGGCTGGCTACTGGGTGGATGTTCCGGCTGCCCTCTCACGTGTCGGACGACGTCGCGTGCGCGCCCGAATGCGCGTGGGTGTCTCGGAGGGTCGCGGCGGTGGACGAGGGTTGCTCGCCGGGGTGGTGAGCTATCGCTGGGAGGCGAGCCTCGGAGACGACACCCTGACGGCGGAGGAGTTCCGCAAGCTCGCCAATCAGAAGGCGCCCCTGGTCCTCCATCGAGGCAAGTGGGTCGCGGTGGATCCCGATGAGGTCGCCCGCCTGATTCATCTCATGGAGGCCGGCGAGGGTGAGATCGACTCTTCGGAGGCGATCCGATTGGCCCTGGCGGGCGAGGTTGAGATCCCGGGGGGAGATGAGCTCGCTGAGGTGATCGGCGAGGGGAGCGTGGCTCAGGCCATGGCCAATCTCCGCGCGGGCGCTGGAGGCGCGGTCGCCGAGATCGAACCTCCGGATGGCCTGGAGGGCTCGCTGCGCCCCTATCAGAGCCGCGGTCTGGCCTGGCTCAAGAGCGTGAACGACACAGGGTTTGGCGCCTGTCTGGCTGACGATATGGGGCTCGGTAAGACGATCCAGGCCCTGGCCCACATGCAGTTGATCAATGAGCGCGCCCCGAAGAAGCAGCAGACCTTCCTCGTGGTCTGTCCGACGAGCGTTTTGGGCAACTGGCGACGAGAGATCGAGCGTTTTACCCCGGGTCTCGGCGTGATTATTCACCATGGGCCCAGCCGCTCGAGCAGCTCGACGGCGCTGCGCGCCAAGATCAAGAAGGTCGACTCCTCGGCCGTGGTCGTCATCACCAGCTTCGCCCTGGTGCGTCGCGACATCTCTGTCTTCAAGCGCTTCACCTTTGACCTTGTCGCGCTGGACGAGGCCCAGAACATCAAGAATCCCGAGGCGGCCCAGAGCCGCGCCGTGCGCGAGCTCAAGGCTCGACGGCGCCTGGCCATGACCGGTACGCCCGTGGAGAACCGCCTCGTGGAGCTGTGGTCCATCATGGACTTCTTGAGCCCAGGACTGCTGGGGACCCGCGGGAGCTTTAAGCGACGGTTCGCCGTGCCCATCGAGCGCTATGGCGATGAGGAGGCCGCGGAGCAGCTGAGGCGCGTCACGGCGCCCTTCATCCTTCGCCGCCTGAAGACCGATCCAGCCATCGCGCCGGACCTGCCCGAGAAGATCGAGACCGTTCGTTACTGCCCGCTCACGCGCGAGCAGGCCGCCCTCTACCAGACGGTCCTCGACGCCAACATGGCCGAGATCGAGTCCATGGACCAGGGCATGGAGCGTCGCGGCAAGGTCCTGGGGATGATCACGGCGCTCAAGCAGATCTGCAACCACCCGACCCACTACCTGAAGGACGCGGAGAGCGGGTCGAGCCGCTCGGGCAAGCTCACCCGATTCATGGAGCTGGTCGCCGAGGTGATCCACAGCAACGGGAACGCGCTGATCTTCACCCAGTACCGAGAGATGGGCACCATCCTCCAGAGCGTCCTCGAGAAGAAGCTCGGCCGCGATATTCCGTTCTATCATGGCGGCCTCGCGCGCAATCAGCGCGACCGTCTGGTCGCCGACTTCCAGCGACCCTTCGGACCTCCGTTGATGATCGTGTCCCTCAAGGCCGGAGGTACGGGCCTGAATCTGACTCGGGCCAACCACGTCTTCCACTACGATCGATGGTGGAACCCCGCCGTGGAGGATCAGGCGACCGACCGAACCTTCCGAATCGGCCAGACCCGAGACGTGACCGTCCACCGAATGGTGTGCCAGGGGACGCTTGAGGAGCAGATTCACCAGCTCCTGCAAGAGAAGCGAGCTCTCGCCAGCAAGGTCGTCGGCAGCGGAGAGACGTGGCTGTCTGAGCTCGATGATTCGACGCTTCGCGAGTTGGTCAGTCTGGGCTCGGACGCCGTCCTCGAGGAGGAGTCATGAGCGAAGAGAGCGGCATCTGGTGCGCGGAGCGCTGGCTCGACTGCATCCTTGAGAGCCGTGAGGTTCGGGTCAAGGTTCGCAAGGGCCGAGTGATCGCCAAGCGCGGCCGGGTCGGAGACATTCGGGTTCAGTCCGGGCTGGCGACGGCTCAGGTCAGCGACGACTCTGGAGCGCTCTACAACACTCGGGTCCGTATGCCCGCTTTTGATGACGATGTCTGGGAGGACATCGTGGAGCGGCTCCAGGAGGAGGTCGCCCACAGCGCCGTCCTCATGACGGGGCGCATCACCGAGGACATGATGGATCTCTTCGACGCCGCGGGCGCCGAGCTTTTCCCTTATGACCTGCAGGACCTCACCTACTTTTGCACCTGCTCAGACATGAGCACCATGTGCGTTCACGCCGCGGCCCTGCACTTCGCGCTCGCGGACGCCATCGGCGCCGACCCATTCGTCCTCCTTGAGTTCCGGGGGCGAACCCGCGGTTGGCTCACCGAACAGCTCAAGGGAGAGTCGCTCCAGGAGATCCTCGCGGGCTCGGAGGAGTCGGGGGGCGAGGGGGACGCCACAGAGGACGTGCAGGAGCTCGCGAAGACCTACTGGGAGGCAGGGGTGCTTCCCCACCTGGCCTTCCGCATGGGCCAGCGCGAGCTCGATGGTGATGAGACGCTCCCGGTGGTGCGCGCGCTCGGCCCCGGCCCGGGAGAGACCCCCGCCGATCTGATCGCCGAGGCCCTCACGCCGGTCGTGGTCATCAGTCAGCGTCAGCTGGTCGACATCGTTGAGCGCTATCTGGACGCGGATCCCGGGTCCCTCGATACGCCAGATCCCACGGTCGCGACGTCCATGGACGATGTGCTCGTGGCGGCGGCCTATCAGCACGGTTCGCTCACGACGACCTTCGTCTCGGACGCCCTCGGCGTATCCCAGAGCGAGGCGAGGCGATACCTGCGCTGGCTCGTAGAGGAGGGTCGCCTGGTCCAGGTGGGCCGCGCTCGCGGGACCCGCTACATGCCCACCGACATGGCGAACCCCGACGAGATCGTCGTCGAGCGCTCGGAAGAGGGCGCCAGCGCCGAGTGAGGCTTCGCTCCTAGGGGCGGATGTCGAGGAAGGAGGCGCGGTCGACCGCGTCGAGCAATCCGTCGAGGTTCGTGCCACCCGGGCTCACCAAGCTCGTCAGCGAGGCGCTCTCGCTCAGGTCGAAGCTGTTGATCAGCACCAGGGCGACGTTATCTGAGCGATCCTCCAGCGTTCCGCCCTCGGCCGCGAAGCTCTCGGGCGTGGGCAGCACGTACTCGCTGCGGCCATTGAGCCAGACGGTCCAGTGTCGACCCTCTCGGTGCTTGAACAGGATACGCTGGATCGCGCCACCCTCGACGGGGCTCGCGGTCACCAGGCGCTCCTCAGGGTTCCAGGAGCTCTCCAGAGGGAAGCCGAGGAAGTCCTCGAGATCGATCTCGGTGGGCGGCTCCTCTCCGGGCTCATAGCGGACGAGGATCGCGCTGCCGGCGTCTCTTCGGGGGTCGTCCTCGCCGAGGATCGCGGCGGCGACTACCGCCACAGCGTAGCGCCCGTGAGGGCCGCCGAGGCCCGAGTGCAGGGGCGCATAGGGGAGCGTGAGCGGGTCGATCTCCGGGGTCGTGTCGTCCCCGTCGACGCGCCGATCCGGGGGATCGAGCTCAGGATCTCGGGTGTCCGTGTCGGCCGTGATCCCGATAGGCATGAAGAGCTGGTCCGGAGTCATCGCCCCCGCGAGGACGAAGACGGCGTCAGCGGAGCCCACCTCGCCTAGAGAGGGGACGAGGCCCGTCGAGATCTCAGCCGTAAGACCCAGGGGCACAGCCAGGCTCACCTCGAGGGGCATGACGCTCATCTGGGCGTCTCCGGGGATGTCCTCGGTGAGCGTGACGCCCGACCAGAAATCCTCAAAGGCCGGGAAGAGCGTCCCGACCAGGAGACCGAAGTCGAGGCCGCCGCCACTAAAGGCGTCGAAGAGCTGGTCTGACACGGGGGCCACCTGCTCGAGGGTAATTCGACCTCCCAGGGTCCACACCCGGTGGTGCCCCTTCGAGGGCGTGAGGTGGAACTGGGGGATCGCCGGGGTGCTCAAGGAGAACGTGAGGCCTCCGGGAATCTCAGCCGTGTCCGTGTCGCTCACGCCCGGCAGGGAGTGACCCGGATCAAAGAAGCGCTTCACGTTCGGTCCAAGGAGCGTCTCCAGACTGAAGTCGAAGAGCCCCGAGGAGAACGCGAAGGAGGACAGCGTGAGGTCGAGCACGCCCTCCTTATCGTAGTCGCCGAAGTCGACCGTGCCGCGCAGTACGTTCACGTTGTCCAGGGTCGTCTCGCCGTCGACCAGGTTGAGATCGGTGTCCATGGAGAGCTCGGCGAAGGCCGTACGAGGGACGGGGAGGAAGATCACGCCCTCCTCGGCGTCGAGCCAGCTGATCCAGTCTCCGGCGTCCGCGAAGAGATGAACATCGCAGCCTCCGGACAGGTCGACAGAGGTCGAGATCACGCCGTCGGTCGGGATGTCTCCCACCTCAAGCACGGTGCCATCGGTCGCGCTCACCAGGGCGTATCGACCGGACGGGACCTCCAGGGAGCGCTCATAGAGCGTGGTGATCGTCAGGGTCGCGTCGCTCGCTGGGACGACGTTTCGCACCTCGATGGTGACACGCGTGCTCTCGTCATCGCCGATCTGTGCGCCGATCGAGACGCTGCCAGCGGTGTCTCCGCCCGTGACCACGCCCTCGGCGTCTACGGAGACCACGCTCTCGTCCTCGGAGGACCAGGTGACCTCGACGGGTAGACCCAGCTCAGGAGCGCTCGGGTCGAAGGCCTCCGCGAGGAGCTGGCCCTTCGCGCCGGGGCTCAGGACAGGGACCTGATTGACCAGGCGCAGGGACAGGGCGTCGGAGAAGGTCACGCAGGCGCCCGCGTCACAGACCTCACCCTCATCGCACTCGTCGCTCGTGCCGCAGAGCCACTCATAGCAGGCGCCGCTCTCCACCTCGCATCGGCAGTCGTATCGCTCGTCGGTGCACTGGCCCTCATCGAACCCGGTGGTCGCGCACTGCTCATCGGTCTCACACTTGAAGACCGGCACGCAGCATCCGTCGACACAGTTCCATTCGCTCTGGGGCTCTGGACAGAGCTTCTTGTCGTTCTTGTCGAACTCGTTGAGGCACGAGATGCAGGTCTCCACAGCGTCCTGCGCGGCCGGCGCGGGTGAGGAGTCGTCATCGCCGCAATGGGCGGTGAACAGGAGCGTCAGGGCGAGAAGAGTTCGGAGCGTGCGCGACATGGAGCCTCGTGGGTGCCGTGATTGGACGCGCGCACTATATGCATCGCACCCGCGAGGCTCAAGAACTCACGGAGGGGGGTAGCCACAGTTGCCCGGGATCGCGAAGCACGAGCCCTTTACGCAGTAGTCATCGCACTCGCTTGAGGCCTTGCAAGTCACGCGCTCACAGGCCCCGCCGGCGCAGGAGAAGTTCGAGGGGCAGTCCGCGTCCTGGGCGCAGGGCTGGGCGACGCAGTGTCCACCCGCGTCGCACTGCTTTCCGCTGCCGCAGGGATCGCCGGCGATGCACGGGGCGATGCAATCTCGCTCACCGGTGCAGGCGCATGGATGGGGCTCCTCTGCGCAGACCATGCCCATGTCGCACTGTCCGTCGTTGACGCATGGATTATCGACCTCAAAGCAGATCCCACAGAGCTGCTCTTCGGGACCGATGCACATGGCGCCCGGATCCTTGCAGGCCAGCTCGGCCGTGCAGGCCCACTCTGGGAGGGCCTCCGCGTCGCCGGCGATGTCCTCGGCCAGCTGAGCGTCCTCCACGACGTCCTGCGCTGAGGCGTCGCTCAGGCTGTCGCTCGCCGAGTCCTCGACCGCGACGTCCGCGGTCGCGTCGCCCGCCGAGGTGTCCGCTCCCGAGCCGTCGCTCGCGGCGTCGGTCCCGGTATCCGAGGGGTTCACGGCGTCGTCCGCCACCTCGCCGCTCGTGTCCTCGGGCACCGTCACGACGTCGCTGGACGCGACATCGCTCTCGGTCGCGTCATCGGCGCTCGCGGTGTCCCCGCTGGCGTCGGGGCTCGGCGCCGGCTCGGAGGTCTCATCATCTCCACAGGCGGTGACCAGGAGGGCCGCGCACAAGAACACGAAGAGGGCGATTCGCATGGGGGACTCCTGTGTGTGTCTATCCCCTAGGATGGCGCCAATGGTGCAGGTTGCAAAGAGAAGCGCTCACCGGAAATGGCCGGCCGTCGGCGCGGTCGGTCACGGACAGAGCTTGATCTCATCGAGGTGCTCGACGCGCGACAGACAGTCGGCTCGCTCTTGACTGGCCCCCTCGACGCAGGTGTCGCGACACTGACGCTCGAAGTCGATCAGGGCCATCCGCGCGAGCGAGTCGCGCCTGCTCCCGTCGCCCTGTCCAGCGGCTC
>CALCNF010000128.1 GCA_937897815.1 uncultured Pseudomonadota bacterium
GATCGCGACCATCACCCACGAGGTCGGGCACTTCGTTGGGCTGGACCACAGTCAGAACGGTCAAGCGACCATGAACGCCGCCACCACGACGGGCGACTGCCAGAAGCGCTCTCTCGAGCAGGACGACATCGAGACCTTCTGCGCGACCTATGAGGACCGACCGGAGCTCCCCGTCGAGGCGGAGGGTGACGCGTCTTCATGGGAACCGGACGCCGGTGACGCCGGTGACATCGTTGGCGAGGGGGACGCGACGGCCGACATCTCGAGTCCGGGCTCGGGTGGAGGATGTCAGGGCTGCTCGGGTGGCCCAACCGAAGGCTGGCTGAGCCTGCTCGGGCTCACAGCCTGGCTTCGATCCAGGCGACGATCTCGTCGAGGAGCTGATCGCGCTCCGGCTCGTTGAGGATCTCGTGGAACAGCCCCTCAAGGACGCGGAGCGTTCGGTCCTGGGATCCCAAGCGCGCGGCGACTCGTTCTGTCGCGCGAGGGTCCGCGATGCGATCGTCGCCCCCCTGAAGGACCAGCATGGGGAGGGTCACCTCGGAGGCCCGACGCGCCACCTCGGCCTGGGCCTCCGTGAAGGCGACATACCACCGGGCTCGCGCGTAGCCCGGCACCAGAGGATCGGCGACATAGTCCTGAACCACGCCCGCATCGTGACAGAGATCACCCGGATCGATGCCCGACGGGATGGCCAGGGATGGCAGGACGCGAGCCATCACCTTACCCAGGGTGTCCTTCCAGGCCGGGACGGGCACGGCGACACCGAAGGCAGGTGAGGAGAGAACACATCCACGTAAGCGCTGCTGTTGGGTCAAGAGTGTCGTCGTGGCGATCAGGCCGCCCTGACTGTGTCCGAGCATGAACACTGGGAGCCGGCCCGAGCGATCCTCCACAAAATCCAAGGCGCATCGCGTGTCCTCGACATACTCGCTGAACCGGTCGATGTAGACGCGCGCTCCCTCTGCATGGCCATGCCCGCGGTAGTCAAAGGCCATGGCGTTGAACCCCGCAGCGTTCAGCCGATCGAGCACATGGCTATAGCGCCCGCTGTGCTCGGCAAAGCCGTGGATCACGACGACGCTCGCGCGCGCCTCTGAGACCGGGTGCCAACGATAGAAGAGACGGGTTCCATCCGTGCTCAGCATGTCACCGATCTGCGGCGGTTTGGATTCGCTCATTCGGACCTCTCAGGTCGGCTCAGGGCGTTGTGTATCGGTCGAGTGGGCGACCATACACCCTCCGTGAACCCTCGCCAACGCGAGCCCGATAGCCCGCAGGCCCATCCGACTTGTGTCCGTTCCGCGCCCATGATACTGAACATCTCATCAGTGTCTCTTTGTTCAGTATCCTGAGGACCTCATGCTCTTGCACCTCGACATCAAGAACCTCGCCATCATCGATCACGTGCAGCTCGACTTTGAACAGGGCTTGAACGTGATCACAGGCGAGACTGGAGCAGGAAAGTCCCTCCTCTTGAGCGCCCTGGATCTGGTCCTCGGCGGACGCGCGGACCGAACCATGGTCAGGAGGGGCGCCGATCGAGCGGTCGTTCAGGCCCTGTTTCGGGTGGATGCGACCTCGAGCGTGGCTCAACGGCTGGCCGAGCGCGAGCTCCTCGAGCCTGGCCCCTCCACCGAGGTCGACATCGTCGTTCGCCGCATCGTCACGGGCGCAGGTCGAGCGCGCGCTTCGATCAACGGCGGCCTCGTGACCATGCGAGACCTTCAGTCCTTGACCCGCGGGCTCATCGATATCACAGGGCAGCACGATCACGCCGACCTCCTCAACTCGGAGAGCCACTTGCGGATCCTCGACACCTACGCGGGCCTCGAAGAGGACCTGCCGAGAATGTCCCGAGCCATCACGGAGCTGAGACGTCACGAGGAGGCTCTTGAGACCTTGGAGCAGCGCCAGAGGGATCAAGCGAGCCGAGAGGACTACCTGCGTTTCCAGATCGAGGCCTTCGAGAGCTTGGCTCCCATGCCGGGAGAGTGCAGCGCGCTGGAGCAGGAGAGAGACCGCCTGGCGCACGCTGAGGCCCTCGTGGATGGCGCTCAACTCGCGGGGGCGAACGTCAGCCGAGGCCCGTCCAACGCGATGCAGCTGCTGACCGAGGCCGTTCGAACCCTGGAGTCGCTCGCCCAACATGACCCCGAGCTCGGCGTGGCCGCCCAGCGGATCGAAGCCACGCGGATCGAGCTTGATGACATCGGCCACGATCTGAGTCGCTACTCAGAGAGGGTCGAACAGGACCCCAGGCGCCTGCGCCACGTCACGGATCGCATCGACACCATGGTGCGACTGGCCAGACGACACGGCCTTGATCCCGACGAACTCGCGGAGCACCACGAGGTTCTGAAGGCCGAGCTTGAGAGCGTAGGCGATATCGAAGGCCTGATCGCAGAGGCGCGAGAGGCGGTCGATACGAGCGCGCTCCTCGTGAATCAGATCTCGGAGCGCCTGAGCGAGCGCAGACAGGTCGCTGCTCCTGAGCTCGCCGGGCACATTGAGCGCGAGCTCACGGGCCTGGGGATGGACGACGCGCGAATCGAGATGCGCGTCGAGCGCCGCGAACGAGCGACGGAGCTCGGCGTGGACCAGGTGGAGCTGTTCATCGAGACCAACGCCGGAGAGGGAATGCAGGCGCTCAAGCGGGTCGCCTCTGGCGGTGAGCTGTCGAGGCTGACCCTGGCGATACAGGGGGCCTCGAGCGGAGTCGCGACCATTCACACGGCGATCTACGACGAGGTCGACACGGGCGTCGGAGGAGAGATCGCGGAGGCCATCGGGCTGAAGCTCCGACGAGCGGCACAAAACGGCCAGGCGATCGTCATCACACACATGCCGCAGATCGCGGCGCTGGGGGCTCATCACCTCGCGGTTCAGAAGAAGCGCTCTGAGGGGCGCGTTCGTACGGGCGTCGTGTCCGTCACAGGAGCGCGACGCTCGAGAGAGATCGCTCGTATGCTAGGAGGCGCACGCGCCTCAAAGCGGGTGACAGATCACGCCGAGGAGCTGCTTCACCGAGCCCGCGTGGCGGCCTGACGCCGCCGTCTAGAAGCCGGCGTCCACCTCGAAGTCGAGGAGCAGGTAGGGCGCCTCGTAGCGATAGAGATAGTGGGCCGAGCTCTTGAGTCGAATGATGTACTTCAGACCGCCGCTCGTGCGGACACCGCGTACCGAGCGAATGGGGCCGGTGAAGAGCTCCATGACCATCTCGCGAAGTGCGTTCTGGTTCGCCGCCTTCGTGTCATGGAGGATCACCTCGATGTGGGTCGGCTCGATCCTTCGGACCTCGAAGCTGGGCTGCTCGTTGGTCATCTGCCAGAACACGCGACTCATGGCGGCCATGGGCTGGAAGCCCACCCAGGTGACGGTGTTCACGTCACGGGGAGCCAGGCTGCTGGTTCCGTCAGGGTTCAGACGCCGTCCCGGGATCACACCCTGATAGGGCCGGTCTTCGTAGATCTTGCCCTCCTGATCGACGAAGTACTCGACGCGATCCTCGTGAAAGATCTCGTAGCCGCGACGGACGAAATCGGCGGCGGTCCCGCTCGGTAGGGGCTCATAGAGGTCGTCGGTTGGACGCGCCGATTGACTCACGCCCTCGACGAAGTTCAAGAA
>CALCNF010000129.1 GCA_937897815.1 uncultured Pseudomonadota bacterium
ATCGACGACCACCTCTTTGACCAGAGCGTGGGCGCCGGTCAGGAAGGTCCAACGAGAAGACTCCGCCCCGAGCTTCGAAGCGTAGGCGGTCAAGCGCTCGGGCGAGTCGTGCTCCGGGTCGACCGTGATGCTCACCAGCCGCGTGGGCGACTTCCGCTCGATCAGCGCGTCCTGGATGTGCTTCATCTCCTCCATGACGGGGGGGCAAACGGTGGCGCAGGAGGTGAAGAAGAAGCTCACCAAGTAGGGCTCACCGGCGAGCTCCTTGCTTCCGAATTTTGCGCCGTCCTGAGCGGTCAGCTCGAAGGCGTTCACGTCCCGCAGCACTCGAGGAGGTTTTGGTTTGGAGCAGGCCATGGTGAGCCCGATGAGCACGGCCGTGATGAGCGCCGCGCTGAAGCGCACGAAGGCAGGGTTCAAAGGAGCACCCCATCGATGAAGAGGCCGAGCATCAAGACAGGTAAGTAGATCAGGGACGCCAAGAAGCCCGGCTTGGCCCAGGCGTCGGTTCCGCCACGGATGTCCTTCAGGAGAATGGCGCAGAAGGCGATGCTCGAGATCAGGGCGACGGCGAGGTAAAGCCATCCGGCGACCCCGAGGAAATACAAGGCGGCGCTCATGGGTACCAGCGCCAGCGCGTAGGTCAGCGCCATCCGCTGGGCGTTCGCGTCGCTGGACTCCAGGGGTACGACGACGATCCCTGCTCCTGAATAGTCCTTCTTCAGGTACACGCTGATCGCCAGGAAGTGGGGCAGCTGCCACAGGAACATGATCGCGAAGAGGACCAGGCCGGGAGCGTCGACAGAACGCGCTGCAGCGGCCCAGCCGAGCAGCGGCGGCGCGGCGCCTGGGATGGCTCCGATCGGCAGAGCCAGGGACGACTTGCGCTTGAGCGGGGTGTAGACCCAGACGTAGCCGATCAGGGCACCGAAGCCGAGCCCGAACGTCAAGGGGTTCGCGAGGAACCACAGGAAGTAGCCGCTGAGCGCCGCGGTGATCACCGCGAAGGCGACCGCTGTGCTCGTGTTCATCCGCCCAGAGGGCAGAGGCCTGTTCGCGGTTCGGGACATCAGCTTGTCTCCGTCCCGCTCGATGATCATGTTCAGAGCGTTCGCGCTCGCCACCACGAAGGCGGTTCCCAGGAGGGTCCCGATGGTGGTTGTCATGTCTGCGCCGCCCGCAAACCAGATTCCGACCCACGCCATCAACACCGCCATGAAGGTGATACGGGGCTTCGCGAGCGCCAAGAGGTCTCGCGGCATGCTGGGGGTGCGGCCAGGGTCCGACATGGGCGTCTGTTAACAGTGCCCACTCCAGAGCGTCAAGCCGTCTGTAGGCGTCGCGTGCGCTCGCGTTTCGCTCCCTGGCGTCGCTGCGCAACTTCGACCATTGCACGCGCACGTGTGCTGCGTTAACGTGCCGCGGCTTAACCTTTTAAGGAGCCCCCGATGGCGGCACGAATTGCGGTGTTTGCGGCCCTCCTCTTTGGGATTGTGGCCTGTGGCGGACAAGAGAACGCGGACCCTGCCAGCGATCAGGGCGCCGAGCCCGTAGCGGTCGAGGAGGCCGCCAACGAGGGTGACGGCGAGCGTACCTTCTATGACAAGGCCGGACGAAAGAGCCTCGTCGCCAACTACAAGGGTGGCGAGCTTGAGGGCACCTGGACCGCCTACCACGCCTCGGGCGCCAAGGCGTCAGAGGGCTCCTACGCCGGTGGCGTTCGATCCGGTGAGTGGGTCTTCTTCCATACGAACGGAAAGCCCGCTCTGGCGGGTGCTTACAACCTGGAGGGCAACCGCCACGGCGTCTGGACCCAGTCGAGCACCGCGGGCGAAGCCCTCGGAACTTCGACCATGGACAATGGAAGCGGTGATTGGTCCGAGTGGCGAGATAACGGGAGTCTTCGATCGGTCGTGCGCATGAAGAGCGGCGTGGCGGATGGGACACGGACCCTCTACGACGAGCAGGGCAAGAAGTCGTTTGAGGTCTCCCTGAAAGCTGGCGTTCGAGACGGCGCGTTCTTGTCCTGGTACGCCACCGGCGGAAAGATGGCCGAGCACCACTACAAGAACGGTGAGATGCACGGGGCTCAGAAAGACTGGTACGCCAACGGGTCGCCCCGTATGGAGCGCGTGTTCGAGGCCGGAAAGAAGAACGGCGCCTGGGTTGAGTACTTCAAGAACGGAAACAAGGCGCTTTATCGCGACTACGCCAAGGGCAAGCGCCAGGGCGTGGAGAAGACGTGGCACGAGGACGGCGCCCGCGCCTCCCAGGGCTCCTACAGCGCGAGTACGAAGACGGGGGCCTGGTCTACCTGGCACGCCGACGGCGAGCTGGCGACCGAGGAGCACTATGACGCGGGTCGTAAGGTCGGCGTCTGGAAGACGAACCACAAGAACGGCAAGGTGAAGTCGCTGACCAACTGGAGCGCGAACCGTCAGGAAGGCTTGGCTCAGGAGTGGTACGCCGACGGTACCAAGAAGGCCGAGAAGCGCTTCTCCGGAGGACGACCCGAGGGCGTCTGGCACGGTTGGTATGAGAACGGATCCATGAAGTCCGAGGAGAGCTACGTCGCCGGCGTGAAGACCGGCGTCGTCAAGGCCTGGTACGACAACGGGAGCCTGAAGTCTGAGGTCACATTGGACAACGGCGTCAAGCAGGGCACGGCGACTGACTACTATGCATCGGGCGATAAGAAGAAGCTCGTGACCTATGAGAAGGGCAAGCAGAAGGGCGCCTTCAAAGAGTGGCATCCGAACGGGAAGGCCTGGTCCGAAGGGAACTTTGGTGGTGAGGGTGACGCCAGCGAGCCTGTGGGCGCCTGGACCTCCTGGTTCGATAACGGAACTGTTGCGGCCAAGGTCGACTTCGCTACAGGGAAGGCGACCGTCAACGAGGCCAATGGCTCGGCCTGGCTGGAGCTGACCCAGAAGGACGGCGCCTGGTACGACGCTGCTCAGGACCAGACGGTCGCCGGTGGCTTCTCGAACGGCAAGGCGAACGGTGTGTGGACGCTTACGGACGCCAACGGCCGTAAGGTCTCGCAGCGCAAGCTCAAGAAGGGCGTCGTCGCTGGTGAGGCAAGCGTCTGGCACGGCTCGGGCGTGCTCGCGACCCACGGGAAGTACGCTGATGGCGCTCGAACGGGCACCTGGCCGCAGTGGGACGACACCGGCAAGCTCTTGGCTGTCACCTGCTACGACAAGGGCGAGAAGGTGTGGATCAGCTTTGAGGCTGTGGACGCGAAGGTCTCCTGCCCCTAGCCCCTGGACGCACTTACGCCCATGACGGACGCTCTGGCGGTCGCGCTGTAAAGCTCGGCTGCTGGCTCAGAGGCGATCCGCCTATTGCAGGAAGCGATAGCGTATCGTGAGGCAGCCCGAGCCCTCGGGCTCGCAGTAGTACGAGACGATCTTGAAGGCGGCCTTGCCCTTACCGGTGCTTCGCTGAACCAGATAGGTCTCGCCCTTTGTCGTCAGGAGGTGGCTCTGGAGGCCATACTCATACCATCGCGCCACAGCGGGGTTTTGGAGGCCGCCATCGACGTTCGCGTCGAACTCCCACTTCACGTCCTCAGGGAGCTCCTCGAAGTCGAACGGGACATCGCCTAGGGCTGCCGCGCCGGCCGGCGCGCGAATCACATAACGCCGGAAGCGGAGATCGGCCGGCTGGACGTCTGTGACCACGGTCCCGGCGCCCATGTCCAGCCCGACCCAATTATCGCGGTCGCGGACTCCAATCGTGATCTGGAAGGACCCATCCGGCAGCACCTCGACCTTCTCGGTCGCCGGGAAACCCGGCTCGACCTCGGGCATGATGTACGAGGCCACAAAGAAGAGCCCCCCGAAGGTCAGGGCGAAGAGCCCCAGGGTCCACCCGAGGAGCTGCTTGCTCTCGGCCGAGGGGCCGAGGAGCTCCGCCTCAGCTTCCTGAGGTCGAGGCATTAGGGTCCTCGCTGCGCTGTGGCTTTAGCCAGTTCCACATCACCCAGGTCGCCCAGATGAGGAACACATTGACGATCACAAACCCGGCGTAGTGGTACCAGGCCACGTCTGGATCTGCCTTAAAAGCGACCACGGTCCCCCAGTCGATCAGCGCCAACAGAATGAGCTGAGACCAGAAGCCGAGCTTGATGAAGTCGTCCGTACGCATGCCCCTCTCATGCCACACAAACGACGAGGGCCCAAGTCCTAAGACCAGGGCCCTCGCGGTTTGCGTAACGCTATGGAGGTCAGCGGGGGCTACCCGCGTCCCTTCATTCGATTACTTCTTCTCTGCACCCTCAGCAGGCTTGGCCTCAGCGGGCTTGGCCTCGCCGGTCGGCGCGGCGGCCGGAGCCGCAGCCGGAGCCGCAGCCGGGGCGGGAGCCGCTCCAGCCTTCTCGGTGCTCATGGTGAGAAGGTAGGCGTAGACCGCCTTGGCGCCGAAGGGGGCCAGGTCATCCTTGCCGAGACCGACCTTGTCCTTCTTCTTGAGCTGCTTTCGGATCTTCTTCAGCGTGGACTTCGTGGCGCTCTGAGTGACGCCCATCATGTTCACGTCGTACTGATCGTCCGGGTGCGCGCTGTTCCAGATGCCGGCGCCCTTCTCGATGAGCTCGACGAGGCGCTTCTCCATCTTGGCCGCGTCACCGCCGGTGGCCTTGTGAGCCTTCCAGACGCTCGGCGTACGAAGATCAGCGGCCTCCTTGAGGCGGCCTCCGTGACCCTCCATTCCGTGGCAGTCGTTGCAGGTGTTTCCGCCCTGGGTCTCGTAGATGACCTTGCCCAGCTCGACGAGCCGGTCATTGGAGAGCGTGTCCCAACCTGCCAGGTTGGACTTCTTCGCTTTC
>CALCNF010000130.1 GCA_937897815.1 uncultured Pseudomonadota bacterium
CACGAGGTCCGAGGCGAACTGTTGGAGATCGATGCCGTACTCGAAGACCTCGGCGATGACCGCCAGGGCGCTCGGCGCATCGCCAGAGAGGGCGGACGCGATGAGCCGCTCGAGCCATGCGCGGTCCGCGACGCCCAGGATCTCCGCGACCTGGTCGGCCGTGACCGTGTCGCCCGCGAAGCCGATAATGCGGTCGAGGAGCGAGAGGGCGTCTCGCATCGAGCCCTCGCTCTCGCGAGCGACGAGGCCCAGCGCACCGCCATCGAACTCTACGCCTTCGGCCTCGAGGATCTCAGACAACCGGCGGGTCATGATCTCAATGGGGATCCGCTTGAAGTCGAACCGCTGGCAGCGGCTGAGGATCGTCACAGGGATCTTATGAGGTTCGGTCGTCGCGAAGATGAACTTCACGTGCGGGGGCGGCTCCTCGAGGGTCTTCAACAGAGCGTTGAAGGCCTCGGTGGTGAGCATATGAACCTCATCGATGATGTAGATCTTGTGGCGATCCCGCTGGGGCGCATAGGCCACACGGTCGCGGAGCTCTCGGATCTCGCCGATGCCGCGATTGGAGGCGCCGTCGATCTCGAAGACGTCCAGGGCGGTCCCCGAGGAGATCTCGACGCACGCGGCGCAGGTCCCACAGGGCGTCGCGGTCGGACCGGTCTCGCAGTTCAGGGCCCGGGCCAGCACACGTGCCGCCGAGGTCTTGCCAACACCGCGCGCCCCGCAGAACAGAAAAGCGTGATGAACCCGATCCTGCTCGATGGCGTGGGTCAGCGTGCGCGTTACGTGCTCCTGACCGGTGATCGCCTCGAAGGTCTGAGGACGCCATTTTCGTGCAAGTACGAGATACGACACGGGTGTTCCTCCCCAGGTTCCGCGCGGATTAGAGGTCTATCGCATCGCTCCGCCGGGGGCAATGGTCGGCGTGGGAAGCCACCCTCGATTAGACGCCAAAATCGAAGCCGTTGCGGGCGGCCGCATCATAGAGAACAACCGCGCAGGCGTTCGCGAGGTTCAAGCTTCGAACGTGATTCGTGATCGGGATCTTGTAGGCGCGCTCCGCCTGAGCAGCGAGGAGCTCATCGGGGAGGCCCGAGGTCTCGCACCCGAAGACGAACCAGGGGTCGCCCTGGGGCCTGAACTCTGTGTAGTTGCGCGTGGCGTGGGTGGAGTAGAAGGCGACCTGATCCAGGTCGAGGGGACCGAGCACCTCCTCCAGGTCGTCGTGAACGTGGAGCTTCACGTGAGGCCAATAATCGAGACCCGCGCGCTTGAGATAACGGTCCTCTAGAGAGAAGCCTAGAGGCTTGACCAGATGGAGATCCACGTTCGTCCCCGCGCAAAGACGGGAGATGTTGCCTGTGTTCTGGGGGATCTGAGGATGGACGAGGACGATGTGCATGGCCGCCTCAGGCGCCTGTGGCGAAGCCGGACATGACGCTGGGCCCATCCGGGCTCTCGAGACGCTGCTCGATGGCCGTCACGAGGCGGTCGTAGTCCTCGGCGCCGGCGCTGGTGGGCGCATACTCGAAGATCGACTGCTGCTGGGCTGGAGCCTCCTTGAGGCGGGTGTTCACCCGGACCGGCTCGAGGACCTTGTCCTTGAAATAGCGGTCGAGGGTTCGAATCACCTCATGAGAGATCCGATTGCGCACGTCGTAGAAGGTGGGGAGCACTCCCATGACCGTGATGGGGTGGTTGAGGGTGCTCTGAATCGACTTCAAGGTCCGGAGGATCTGCTTGACGCCCACGAGGGAGAGGTAGTCGCACGCGACCGGGATCAAGACGTGGTCCGCGAAATACAGGGCGTTCTGATTGAGGAGGCTCAAGGAGGGTCCGCAGTCCAGGATCACGTAGTCGTAGCCCCGAACCTCCCGCAGGCGGTTCTTCATGGTGCGCGCCGCGTCTTTGACGTGGGCGAGGTGGACCTCAACCTTCGCGAGGCGGTTGTCCGACGGGAGGAGATCCAGCCCCTCGCGGGTCTGAACGATCGCCGCCTCTGGGGGGAGACCCTCGACCATCACGTGATAGAGGTTCAGTCCATCCCCCTGGCCCAGACAGACCCCCACGTTGCCCTGAGAGTCCATGTCGATGATGAGGACACGGCGACCTCGCTTGGCGAGACCATGGGCCAGGCTCACCGCGGTGGTCGTCTTCCCGGTGCCCCCCTTCTGATTCATGACGGCGATCCGGTGCGCGCCCCTGCGCAGCCTCCGCTCCTCCTGCACCGGCCGCTCTCGACACTCCAGGCTGCAATAGTAGCTCTGGCTCCCGGCCACGAACGCCTGCTGGTAGGCGTACTTCAACTCAAACTCGGCTTTGCAGCTCGAGCATTGCTTGTGGGGCGCGTCGAACAGCGCCGTCTGGTGACAGCGCTGGCTGCAGTAGTGCACGTCGCCAGCGTTCGTGCTCTGGCGCTGGTAGCTGAAGGACACGACGAACGTCGCACCGCAGACCGAGCAGCGTGAACCTTCACCCATGGACGCAATCCCCCCCAGGCTCGTGAGCGAGACGTCCCCGACGACGGCTCTGCGATCACAAACCACAGGGGCATGATCTCTCACGGAGATCTCGCCGTCAATCGGTGATCCCCAAGGGGTCAGGTCCTGTCCCATCGCTCAGCAAGCACCGTCCCGGAAGACAGGGGGGAAGGGGCACAAACCATTGTAATTCATGCGTTTATGTTTTGGCACGGACCCTGCTCTCAAGACCGTCAACCTCGCTCTGATTTGTGGGGGACTCTCTTCGAACAAGACCCAGGAGGTTCGAGCATGTACCGAAACGCGACACGACCCGACCCGTGGCGCTGGACCCTGAGCATGGCGCTCCTGGTCGTGGCGCTGGTGATGAGCCCGGTGGCCATCGCAGAGCGGCCGCTCTCCGGCCAAGTGAACCTGAACACGGCCCCTGCAAAGCAGCTCGCCCTGCTGCCGGGGATCGGCCTCAAGCGCGCCGCCCGTATCGTGACCTACCGAGCCAGGAGAGCCTTCAAGCGCCCCGTGGAGCTCGCTCGGGTTCGTGGGATCGGGCTGAAGACCGTCCGAAAGCTCAAGCCATTCTTGAGGGTGAAGGGCCCATCGACGCTGAAGCGAGCCGACACGGGTCCCAGGACGCACGGACCCTGATGAGACGGGTGTGGGGTGCGCGCGCCGCGGACCGGTCGGGCAACTGGCCGGTCCGCGGAGGCGGTGGTACTCCATAGGGATGCTGCGTCGTCGCCCCGCTCTGCTCTTCACCGTGCTCGCCCTGACCTGCACCCTGGTCACGACCAGCGCGCAGGCCACGTGGTCGGACCACGCGGACCTGATCTACGACACGGCGTTCACCCTCGACCAGGGGGAGTTTGAGGTCGGCGTGATCAGCCCCCTCATGTATGGGGTCAATGACAGGGTGCAGCTCTCCATGCACCCGATTCTGCTGCTGATCTTGAGCCCTCACGTGGGTCTACGATGGCAGCTGACGCCGACCGGCCCTCTGGGCGTCGCGCTGAACCTGGAGGGCACATGGTCGCTCCTTGAGCCCATGGACAGCCAGGGGCGTGAGGTGACCGACTCCGCGGCCTGCGATGGATGCGGATTCCCGGGTAGCATCCACGCGTGGCCCACCGTGAGTTGGCTGGCGGCCCCGGGTCTACTCCTGAATGCAGGAGCAGGGCCTCGCCTTGACTTCCTCGATCTCAACCACGAGGACACGGCGCTCGTGACACACGCCTCTGTCCAGTGGATCATCAACCCGGAGAACCTCGTGATGCTCCACGGGTCTTTCGACGCGCGACCATGGGGAAACTCGGGGGCGACCAATCCCGTGGCGCAGCTCACCTATGCCCACGCATGGGGCGTTTTGCACCTGGCGCTGGGCGTGGCGGTCGGCACCTTCGATATCGTCATCGAACCCGCGACGCTCTCTATGTCCGCGACCAACCCGGGGACGACCGTGGCGACGGAGGGTAAGGTCGACACCTGGAACGTATTCCCGGTCATCGACCTGTTCTTCCGCCTCTGAGGACGATCAGGAAGCGGCGATCGACTCCACGCGCATGTAAGGCTGGAGCGCTTGCGGGATACGCACGCCTCCATCCTCAAGCTGATGGACCTCCAGGATCGCCATGACCGTTCGGCCAATAGCGAGGCCCGAGCCGTTGAGGGTGTGAACGAAGCGCGGCTTCTCTCCGGGGGCCGGGCGGTATCGAATCCCGGCGCGACGGGCCTGAAACGGTCCGAAGTTGGAGCAGCTCGAGATCTCTCGCCAGATCGACTGACCGGGGAGCCAGACCTCAAGGTCGTAACAACGCTGAGCCGCGAAACCCAGGTCACCTGCGCACAGCTCGACCACACGGTAGGGCAGCTCGAGGGCCTGGAGCACCGCCTCGGCGTGGCCCGTCAGGCGCTCATGAAGAGCCGCTGATTCCTCCGGTTTGGCGAAGTGCACCAGCTCCACCTTCTGAAACTGATGGAGTCGGGTGAGCCCGCGGGTGTCCTTCCCGTAAGAGCCCGCCTCCCGTCGAAAGCACGAGGAGTACGCGGCGTAGCTGATAGGCAGCTCACCGGCCTCCAGGATCTGGCCACGATGGATGTTCGTGACCGGGACCTCAGCCGTGGAGATCAAGAACAGATCATCGGGCTCGGTCCGAAAGGCGTCCTCTTCGAACTTCGGAAGCTGCCCCGTCCCGACCATGGCGTCTCGCGACACGAGATAGGGCGGCAACAGCTCCTCGTAGTCATGAGCCTCCGTGTGAAGGTCCAGCATGAAGCTCGCCAGGGCGCGCTCGAGGCGCGCGCCGAGACCTCGATACAGAGCAAATCGGGCTCCGCTGACCCGAGCGGCCGCCTCGAAATCCAGGATTCCCAGATCCTCTCCCAGGCTCGCGTGGTCCGAGGGCTCAAAATCAAACGTGGGCTTCTCACCCCAGGTCCGAACGACCTTGTTGTCTTCCTCAGAGGCGCCATCCGGCGTCTCCGCCGAGGGCAGGTTGGGCAGGCACAGGGCCGCGTGCTCCAGCTGCTCTTCCAGGGCCTTGAGCTCACCATCGAGGCCTTTGACGCGGGTCGACAGCTCCTTGAGCTGACCGCGCAGGGTCGCGCGGTCCTCGTCGCTCATGGTCTTGCTCGCGAAGCCCTCCGAGACGGTCTTCTGCTCGTGTCGAAGTCCGCTGTATTGGGTGGTCAGCGCGCGCCGACGCTCCGCCAACTCGATCAGAGAGCTGAAGTCCAGGTCGGGATGCCGACGCTGCAGAGCGGCGTTGGCTCCTTCCGGATCCTCAAGAATCGCCTTGATGTCGTGCACGACTCAGTCCTCCGACGGCTTGCTCGCCATTCTTGAGGGGGACTCGGACGGCGTCGGGAGGGTGAGTCCGCTCGCTCGAAGGTCCACGACGCCACCCGCTTTCGGCGGCGCGGGACGGGGCGCAGGCGCCGCAGGAGCCACGCGAGGCGGGGGAGCGTCCGCGGCCAGGCTGGGCGCAGAGGGTCGCTCGCTCGCTGCGACAGGAGCCGAGGGACGAGGC
>CALCNF010000131.1 GCA_937897815.1 uncultured Pseudomonadota bacterium
CGCGACCTCGGTGTTGGTCTTCTTCTCGGGCGCCCAGAGGAAGTCGGGGTGGGCCTTCTTGGAGTCTCCAATCCACTCACCGCCGATCACGTGACCCTGGTTGTCCAGCTCCAGGATGTACTCGTAGTGATCCTTGCGGGTGTACGTCTCGATCGAGTCCTGCAGGTTGCCATCGAGCTCACTGGGAGACTCCACGATGTAGGAGACGCTCGTCTTGAGGTGTCGCCACTGCTTCGCCTTGTTGTTGAAGAGGTAGTCCTCTTCACCTTCAGCCGTCATCAGCGCGTTGGCCTGGCTCGCGCTGATCTTCTTCGGGTAGCCGGGCTTGACCTCAAAGGCCGTGACGGGCTGGTTCCACACCTCATAATCAAAGGTACGGTCCTCTACGAAGGCCTTCTTCTTCACACCCAGGTAGTTGGCCGCCACGACGTGGAAGGTTCCCGCGTTCGTGTCCGCGCACTCCTCAAACTCCTCCGTGGGTACGCCAAACTCGTCGTACTGGATGCCGTCCTCGGTGCCGTCGTCCTTGTCGTTGCAGCGCTTGGACAGGAAGCGGACCTTCAGACCCTCCGTGTAGGAGATCGTGACCAGCGCCTTGATGTCGTTGATCTTAAACTCCACGCCATTGTGCATGACGGAGCGCTGCGGCTCCTGGGTCATCGTGGCCGCAGGGGCCCACGCATGACACAGGCCGAACCAGGTCTCGATGCAGCGTCCGGTTTCCTCACCGTGGCGCTTCGCGCAGACCTCTTTCTTCTTGGAGTCGCAGTCCGACTTGGTTGTGCAGGGCGTGGCCGTCACCTGGCTTTCAATGCCATGGTTGGCGCTCACGCCATCGACGATTCCCTCGCGCCCGAACGCCTTCTCGAACTTCCCAGCCGGCGAGAGCGTGTCAGGTGAGCTCTTGTCCCATCGGTAATTGATGGAGTCCTCGTAGATGGGCCAATACGAGCCCGCCCAGGGAGCGTTCGCGGCCTCACCCTCGGTAGGTAGAGAGTCGAAGTGCGTGATGAAGTCGTTGTCGAAGTCCAGGATCTTCGGGTCGTCCTGGAAGCTCCACGAGACCGGGAGCTTATCTACTTCGGAGCCTGAGGCCTGCTCGCCGCGATCGATCGTGACCGTCCATCCGTCGTCGGCGCATGCGGCCGCGGTGCTGAGCAGAGAGATAAGTACGAGTGTTCTGAGGTTCATCGTTTTTCCGTGTAGGGGTCTTTAAGTGATGAGTCCGCCAGCAGCATATGCAATGCCGATGCCAAGTTCGCCAAAGCGCTGCTATTATTCTACTTTATAGTAGATAACGGGCGGCAGACCCTGGAAACGGGGTGATGAGACCCCAGCGTTCCGGTGTTTTCGGTCGGTCGGAATTGGATAGATGGGCCGGTTGTCCCCACTGAGTGAGCGCGTGGGCGCACGCCCTCGTGCGGGCGGTGGCCTGCGGTCGTCGCGCACCCCCATGCGCTGGGCGACGCTGCCAGGCCTTCAGGCGCCTCGAGGCGAGATGGATTCCCAGGAGGCCTTCAGCGTGCCGATCTCAGTCGGCGACCAGGGCCGCCCGAACCGGGGAGGCGTCGCAGCCCTCCAAGGAGAGGGGGAGGGCGATGAGCGTATAGCGCCCAGGGGGGACGTGGCTGAGCACGATCCCCTCCAGGATCGACATATCGTGGCGCGCGATGGCGTTGTGGCTCAACAGCGCCTTGTCAGCGAACAGATCGACGCTCGGAGTGTCGATCCCGACCAGTTCGACGCCACGGGCCGCCAGGTGGTCGACGAGCTCAGGGGAGAGCGCGGCGAAATCCTCATTGAAGTGATTCGGGTCGGGATATGTGCCGGTCTTGAGCAGCACCCGTGGGGCCGCCACCGAAGAGAGAAGATCAGCGGGCGTGATCCTCGCGCCTCGATTGACCCGAGCCTCGATGACCTGAGTGGGGCCGTAGTAGCGCTCCAGGGGGCGCGACGCGATGTCTTCGCCTTCCTTCACGTAGTGGTTGGGGGCGTCGGTGTGGGCACCCAGGTGCAGCGTCGATGTCAGGGCGGAGAGCGTGAGGTTGTCACCGCTCTTCATGTCGAGCGCGACGTCACGGGAGAACGCCACGTCTCCAGGCCAGACCGCGATGGACGGGCTGATCAGCGGTGAGATGTCGATCAGCTTCATAGGTCAGTCGCTCGGCCTGGCGCGCGCCACGACCTTCAACTCAACGGCGATGGGCGTCGGAAGCGCGCGGATCTCGACGGTCGTTCGGGTGGCCTGAATCGGCGTGAAGTACTCCGCATAGACCTCGTTGTAGGCCTTGAAGTCCCGGTCCATGTTGATCAAGAACGAGGTGACGTCGATGATCTGATCGAGACTGGAACCAGCGGCCTCCAGGATCGTCTTGATGTTCTCGATCACAGCGCGGGTCTGGGCGCCCGCATCGTAGTCGAGGGGCTCACCGTTCTCGTCGCGAACCGGACCGCCTGGGATCGCGTCCGTTCCTGCTTGGCGCGGTCCGATCCCTGAGAGGTAGAGAAGGTCTCCCTCCCGCCGAGCGTGGGGATAGGCCCCGACCGGCGCTGGGGCAGCCTGAGTGCGCACGGCGCCTCCGCTGTCGCTGGGCGTAGGTGTAGATATGGCCTCAGGCGCCTCATTCGTCTGCTCTTCTTCCGTTGACGCCGCGGGCGTCGAGGGGCTCTGTCCGGTCAAGACGCCTCGATCCCCCCGGAAGACCTCCACGTCATCCTCGTCGTACTCCTTCGCGCCCATTCCACCCTCGGAGGGCGTGAGCGTGACGACCGCCGCGCCGGTGCCGTAGAGGGCCTCATAGGCGAGCACTGAGCCGTCGTAACGGTTGTGTTGGCCCATCACAGAGCTCAACCACCACATGGGCTTGTAGTTCACGACCTTCTTGACCCGCACCTGCTCGTGGATGTTGCGCGACAGCTGCGCCACGTCCTCCAGGCGGCCACCGTCGAGGAACTCAAGGAGCTTACGGTTCCACTCGTCGTCCTTGAGCGAGTGCACCCGGTCGTCCTTCGGATCGATGAAGTCCGTGAACAGGCGATTGGAGAGGGTCGCGACGACGCAGATTGCTGTCTTCTTGCCGATCGCACGGATCGCGTCGCGTGACG
>CALCNF010000132.1 GCA_937897815.1 uncultured Pseudomonadota bacterium
CGGACGAGATCAACCGCACGACGCCCCGGACCCAGTCGGCCCTTCTGGAGGCTATGAACGAGGGTCAGGTCAGCGTGGATGGCACGACCTACGACCTCCCGAGGCCTTTTATGGTGCTCGCGACGCAGAACCCCCTTGAGTTCGCGGGTACGTACCCCCTCCCCGAGTCGCAGATGGACCGCTTTCTGCTTCGCGTGAGCATCGGCTACCCGAGCGCAGAGGTGGAGCGAGCCATTATCGAGTCGAGGGGATTCCGCGGGGTCGAGGAGTCGATCACCTCCGCCGTCACAGGCGAACAGGTCGCGGCGATGCAAGAGCGCGTGGCCAAGGTCCGAGCGGCAGCGCCAATCCTGGACTATCTCCAGCGCCTGGTCGCGGGGACCCGCGACAATCCCTACCTGAGCCTGGGTGTCTCCACCCGAGGTGCCATCGCGCTTCACCGCGCCTGCCAGGCGCGGGCCTACCTGAACGGGCGGGACCACGTGCTGCCGGATGACGTGAAGGCTCTCTGGCTCCCCGTGTGCGGCCACCGTGTGATGTCGAAGCGCTACCACGAGAGCCCCGCCGAGCGACGCAGCGAGGCCGATGCGGTCCTCGCGGAGCTCCTCGAGCGAACGCCGCTCGCCCTCTGAATCGGTGAGCGTGTCCATTGAACAGCCGCCCATTGACGGGCGGGCGCTGCACCGGCTCAGCCGAGCCTTGCCACGCCGACTTCGGTTCACGCGTGACGGGAAGCTGCTCTTCTTCGTGACCCTCGGGATCGGTTTCGGTGCCGTCAACAGCGGCAACAACCTTCTCTATCTGGTGCTGGGCGTGCTGCTCTCGCTGATCATGGTCAGCGGTGTGCTCTCGGAGTTGACCCTGCGTCGCCTCACGGTGATTCGCGATCCGGAGCGCCACCTTGAGTGTGGTCAGCCCGCCCTGGTCGCGCTGGAGATCCAGAACCATAAACGACGTTTTGCCTCACTCTCCGTGGAGGCGTCCGAGCTCCTCGAGGACGGGAGCGGGATTGTTCAGCGCCGCGCATTTGTCCTGAAGGTTCCCGTTGAGGACCGGGTTGTCGGGCACCTCCGGTTGCAGCCCGAGCGGCGAGGGGTTCATCGCAGCGCGGGGCTCCAACTCACCACGCGTTTCCCCTTTGGGCTGTTTGAGAAGAGTCGAGTCGTTCCGCTTCCTTGTCGATACACGGTCACTCCGCAGATGCGCGCGCTGGAGGCGACCAACCTTCCGGCTCGTGTGGCCGGGCATGAGGAGGAGATCGCCAGGGTTGGCCAGGGCGACGAGTTCTACGCCCTCCGCGACGCGCTGGTCGGTGATGACGCCCGCGCCATCGCCTGGAAGGTGACGGCCAGGCGAGACAAGCTCATCGTCCGTGAGCAGCAGCGACCCGCGACGCGCCGCGTGCTGCTCCTGTTCCCGAACGCGCTCCCCGAGCATACGCCCGCGACGCGCGCTCGGTTCGAGATGGCCTGCAGTGAGGTCGCGAGCCTCGCCCGGATCTATGTGGAGGAGGGGTACGCCGTTGGGCTCCTGACGAGTGACGGCGGTGTCCCACCAGATTCGGGACCCGAGGCCCTGGCGAGGATCCTGAACCTCTTGGCCGAGCTCCCGATCCGAACAGCGGCGGCGGGGACGCGACTCCAGTTCGCGGAGGAGGTGATCGCAGTGAGCGCGACCGATCGCGTTGCCGTGGTCACCATCGATCAGCAGAGAGCCGCCTATCCCATTGACGCGGACCGTGTGCGTCTTGTGGCCGGCGATGACAGCGACTCTGTAGAGACCGTCTCATGACCTTCGAGATGTCCCACAAGATGGTCACCTTTGGCCTGGTGCTCCTCGGGCTCTTGCCCCTGGCGCTCTCCGGCGAGATCCCGCTCCCGGTCGTGGTGGCGACCTATGGGGCGGTCTTCGCGGCGTGGTTCTATGAGGCGCCATTGGAGCGGATCGAGGCGCACAGCAGGGCCTGGACCGCTGGTACGATCGCAGCCCTCATAGGCCTGGCGGTCATGGGTTGGGTCACTGATAACTGGCTTCTCTACGCGATCTTCTTTGCCCTCGTTATGGTGGTCACACGCCTCTTTCAGAGCCGAGGTTC
>CALCNF010000133.1 GCA_937897815.1 uncultured Pseudomonadota bacterium
GCGCGCTGACGCTCGCGCCGATCATGCCCGAGGTGGGCGTGCCGATGGGCGAGCTCCCTACGGACACCCAGGCCATGGACCCCGGCTATGAGCCGGCCCCGACCGATCCACCGGAGCTGGTCGAGCGCCACCAGCTCTACCGCCTGGTCGTAGAGCTGCTCGGCCAGGCGCTGGCCGCGACCCTGGCCCACGAGATCGGCCACTCCATAGGGCTCGTGCCGCCGGGCGCCCCACCGCAGGGGCTCTTCGCTGGTCTCCCGGGCCTGAACCTCACCGACTACGACATCGAGGGCTGGCACATCGACACGCCTGGCTTAAACGTCATGCAGACGGGCGCCGTGACCAACTGGATCGAGGCCGTAGGCCAGCCCATGCGCTTCAATCCTCTCAATATTGCATACCTGCGACGGCGTTTGGTGGTCGGCGCGATCGACCCCTGATAGGCTCACACGTCGTGGAAGACACTCCCCAGACCCGGTCCCTTCATCCCATCGAGGCGTCCGAGATCCACGCCCGCCGAGAGCGCGTCTACCTGATCCTGGCCGGCCTGTTTCTCGGGACCCTGGCGATGCTCAACATCCTGGGCATCACCCGCTTCGTCGATCTGTCCTTCACCCTGTTCGGTCTCGAGATCCCCATGGTGGTGGCCGTGGGTGTCCTGCCCTATCCCGTGACCTTCCTCTGCACCGATCTCATCAGCGAGATCTACGGCAAAGAGCGGGCCAGTCACCTGGTCTGGATGGGCCTGGGGCTGAACATCTGGGTGATGATCATCTTGTGGGTGGGCGGCGCCCTTCCCCCCGAAGTGGAGATGGATCCGGCCACAGGGTTGCCCGCGGTCGGCACCCACGGACGGGTCTTCTTTGAGGTCCGTCACCTGGCCTTCGGAGCCGTCGCTGCGTCCATGGTGGCCTACCTCGCCGCGCAGCTGGTCGACGTCCACGTCTTCCACTTCTGGAAGAGGCTCACGGGTGGAAAGCACCTGTGGCTTCGAAACAACGCCTCGACCCTGGTGAGTCAGCTGGTCGACACGACCGCCGTGATCCTCATCACCCACTACTACGCCGGGGCCCTGCCCATCGATGACGAGTCCGCCATCGGACCCCAACTCGTGACGTTTATCGCGTCCGGATACGTCTTCAAGGCCGTCGCCGCGGCCGTGGACACAGGACCGTTCTATCTCCTGGTGCGGTGGCTCGAGGGTTATCTGGAGATCGACACCTCGGAGACCTGAGCGCGCACCAAGAGAGGGGAGTCACCATGAGCAACGAAGAGCACGCCAAGCCCCTTGAGGTCGTCCCGATCGAGCCGCCACCCGCCGAGCAGCGGGTGAGCCGCCAGGCCGACTTCGTCGCCGCGGGAGAGCGCCCGACCCGCTACACCCTTCCCAAGGGACTCAAGAGCCCGTCGCCCATCGGCTTCAGGACGCGGGTCCCCTTAAACGAGGAGGAGGCCCGCGAGGCCATGAGGCTCCTCTCTCTTGAGCGCCCGAGCCGATTCGTCGAGGCGGAGCCCATCACCGAGCAGGAGCTCTTCGAGGAGTGCGCGACCGGGGTCCTCTCGAGCCGGCAGTCGACCAACTACCGTGGCCAACGCCAGGTGAGCTTTGGCCCTGAGGAGAGCGCCGAGATCGCCACCTTGCTCAGGCGTCTCGACCACCTCGACGCGGAGGTCCTCGATCACGCGAGCGCCACCCACCTGGTGTTCTCGAGGCCCTATCGGACGCCCTTCACCATGCTCCTGACCCTCGTCGGTCATAAGACGCTCACGAACCTGATCACCGTGCCTTTGCGCATCTTGCGCAAGCGCCTCTTCCACAAAGCCGACATCCCCACGATCGATTACCTGCAGCACCTCCACCTGGGGATCCTGGCGGAGGCCATGGAGCGCGCGGCCGTGCTGGCCTCCCGGGGTTCGCGCAAAGCCCAGATATTCGTGAAGCCCTTCGCGGGCGGGGCCCGAGAAGACAACCGCGAGGCGCTCCGCGCCCTGGAGAAGATGGCGGGGGTGACCTCGGTGGACCGAGCGGGCGGGTGGCGCCTCTCCATCGTGGGCCAGGTGGGCGTCGTGCCCGAGGAGGAGTCGGTGAGCCTGACTCCGGAGACGGCGCGGAAGATCGGGGCCAACCTCCTGGCCTTTCGCTCGGAGCGCGTCCAGCCCGGGATCAACCAGGAGGAGAAGGCGCCGGCGGGCTACCAGGCGCGCCAAGACATGACGATCCCCGACGACCTGGTCGTTCAGGCGGGACGCGCGGCCTACAACGCCTTCGCGCGGTGGACAGGCTGCGGCCGCGAGGCGGCCAAAGGGCTGCTCATCATGGAGCGCGTCGACGTCCTGACGCCCGGAGGCAAAGAGCGCCTTCGGGATATGCGCCGCGACCAGAACGTCATTATGGATCGCCTCATCAAGGACCTCCCCCTGTGGGCAGATCTCCCCACGGGCCGCGTGTTCTCCAAGAACGCCAGCCGCGGTAAAAAGGCCTTCGCGCTGGCGGGACAGCGGATCTACGTCGGGGGTCTAGACCGCGACGCCATCGAGCGAGCGGGCATCGATTGGCACCTGGCGGTACGAGCGGTGGGCGCCGCCTCGGCGCGGAGCGCCCTCTACTGTGAGCTCATGGGGGTCGTCGATCTCCCCGAGGACTGCGACCTCCTGGCGGGGATCTGCATGATGGCCGGTCCCGTGAATCAGAACGACGTGGGCAAGCAGTTCTACGGCATGGCCGATCTGCTGACCGAGTCTGGCGCCACCGACCCCACCTCGCTCCTGGTCTGGACGCTAAAGGGCAAGACCATCGCCGATCCCATCGGCAACGAAGAGCAGCTCCTGAACGCGAAGCGGAAAGGAGCCCTGGTCGACCTTCGGCCGGGACCTCACGAGGTGATCCAGCTCCACGTGGGAGGCGCCCTGCGCCCCATGCGACGGCACGGCGAGCGGGTGTCCCAGGAGCGAGGATACGCCGACGTGGACAACTTCGTGCGCTCCCCGAGCGGCCAGGAGATCGACGGGAACGCAGGGGCGGCCTGGCCCGCGGATCGGCGTGAGGCACCCGTGTGGCCCCTCAGGTCCTGAGGCGGCCCATGATCCAGCCCGAGACGTGGGCAGAGACCACCCGAGGCGACCAGGCGACCGACCAACCCAGGAGCCGGTTCATCCAGCCCGTGACGACGTGAACGCGGCGACGCCGCACCCCACGAAGCGCGATGCGCACCACGTCCTCTGAGCGCATCATCGTCGCCTCGGACGCGGCGGTGAGCTCCATGCCGGCCACCGCGCTGAACTCGGTCAGGGTGCCACCCGGGTGGACACAGGTCACCGCGACGTTGGTGGATCGCAGCTCGTAGGCCAGGCCCTCGGAGTAGTCCCTCACGTAGCTCTTGGAAGCCGCGTAGGCCGCCAGGTTGGGGATGGGCTGAAACGAGGCGATGGAGGCGATGTTCACCACGTGACTTGGAAGACCGTGGGCGACCATGTGAGTGGCGAACCTGTGGGTGAGATCGGTGAGGGCGGTCACGTTGAGATCGAGCATCTGAAGGTGTCGCTCTCGCTCTGTGCTCAGGTGCGCGCCGACGGCGCCGAAGCCCGCGTTGTTCACGAGCATGTCCACCTGGCGCCCGTCGGCCGTCGCGCGCTCGAAGAGCTCCGCGGGCCCCTGCCGTGTGGCGAGGTCGACCGCTACGACGACCGTGGCGACGCCGGTCGCCTCCTCAAGCTCTGCGGCCAGAGCCTCAAGGCGCTCCTGGCGCCGGGCGGCGAGGATCAGCGGACGGCCCTGGACCGCGAGCTGTCGGGCGAAGTCGGCCCCCAGGCCCGCAGAGGCGCCCGTGATGACCGTCCATGGACCGGCGGTGACGGTGAGGCTCGATCCGCTCATCGCCGCACCGGCTCGTCTTCGATCAGCGCCTTGTCCATCCACCGGTGGAGAATATTGGCGTCGAGGTGGAGGTCTCCATAAGCGAAGTACCCAAGGGACTCATAGAACCCGATGACCCGCGTCTGTGCGTCCAAACGAGCGATCCGCGCTCCAGCGCTCCGGGCGATATCCTCCAGCCCCTCCATGACCAGCCTGCCGATCCCTCGGCCGCGACAGCCAGCGTCCACGGTGATCCGCTGCATCTTGGCGATCGGACCGTTGAGGATTACGCGGCCCGTTCCAACGGCCTGATCCGCTTCATCAAAGATGATCACGTGAGAGGCCGCGTCGTCGAGCCCATCGAACTCCTCCTCGAAGGGGACGGCCTGCTCGTCGACGAAGACGCGTATTCGGAGGGCGAATGCCTGCTCCATCTGTTCGGGATTGGGATTGGTGACGATTCGTGTGCCCATGCTTGCCTCGATGGGTTGAAGTCACGCACAATAACGGATCTGAGGTCGCGGTCCAGGCGACCCAGGCTGAGGGGGAACTCAGAGTGAGGTTAGGGGGAGCCACAACAGGACTTCGGGCGGGACTTGCGTCCGTCCTATGCGTCGCGTTGGTCGCCTGTGAGCAGCAGAACCAGGACGACGCGATGGTCCTGGGCGGCACGTCCGTGGCAACCTCCAGCTCCAAGAGCGCC
>CALCNF010000134.1 GCA_937897815.1 uncultured Pseudomonadota bacterium
CAGGTGGACCTGGTCCTCAATAGCTACGATCTGGGCGTGGACATCGAGCTCGCGGACGCCATCCAGCGCTTGAGGTTCGAGCATCCGGAGGTTCGGGTCGTCGTGATGTCGAGCGCCAAGGAGCGGATCTTCTGCGCGGGTGCGAACATTCGAATGCTGGCCGCCTCCACGCACCCATTCAAGGTGAACTTCTGCAAGTACACCAACGAGACGCGACTCGGGATCGAGGACGCCAGCGAGAACTCGGGCCTGAAGTTTCTGGCCGCCCTGAGCGGTACGGCCTCGGGTGGCGGCTACGAGCTCGCGCTGGCCTGCGACGACATCCTCCTCGTCGATGACCGCAACTCGGCTGTGAGCTTCCCAGAGACACCGCTCCTCGGCGTTCTGCCCGGGACCGGCGGTCTGACTCGGCTGGTGGACAAGCGAAAGATCCGACGAGACCTCGCAGATTTCTTCTCCACAACTGCGGAGGGTGTGAAGGGCAAGCGAGCGCTGAAATGGGGCTTCGTGGACGCCATCGCCCCCCTCTCCCGTTTTGACGAAACCCTGGAGCAGCGAACGCAGAGCCTCCTGGGCGCGGTCACGATGGACAAGCCCAAGCAGGGCGTGACCCTTCAGCCTGTGAACCCGACGGTCACGGACGACGCGTGGTCCTACGAGCACGTGTCCGTGAGCTTCAGCGGTCCCGAGCGAACCGCCACGCTGACCGTGAGCGCCCCCGCTGCGGGCGGCCCGGAG
Organism: uncultured Pseudomonadota bacterium; assembly: GCA_937897815.1. Classification (GTDB taxonomy): domain Bacteria; phylum Myxococcota_A; class UBA9042; order PHBI01; family CALCNF01; genus CALCNF01. The sequence continues at coordinate 739 of CALCNF010000134.1, forward strand.
AGCCTGGAAGCGATCCACGCGGCCGGAGACAGTTGGTGGCCGCTCCGAGCGTTCCGAGAGCTGGACGACGCCATCGTCCGTCTGCGCTTCAATCGCGGCGAGGTGGGTACGTGGCTCATCAAGACCGCGGGTGAGATCAACGCCGCCCTGGCGATCGACGCGCTCCTGGTCGAGCATGAGCAAGACTGGTTCGTCGGGCAGGTGCGTCACCAGATTCGCCGGACTCTCAAGCGACTCGAGACCTCCGCCCGAAGCCTCTTCGCGATCGTGGACGACGGCAGCGCCTTCGCGGGTACGCTCTTTGAGTTGGCCCTGGCCTCGGACCGCATCTACATGCTCGATGATCCGGACGCGGACGTCTCCGTAGCCCTGAGCGCCATGAACGCGGGGCCCTACCTCATGGGCAACGGGCTCACCCGGCTGCAGACCCGTTTCCTGGCCGAGCCGACCATGGTGGACGACGCGCTTGAGACCATCGGGGAGACCATCGAGACCCTGGACGCCGACGACCTTGGCCTGGTGACCGACGCCCCCGACGACCTGGACTGGGACGACACGATCCGCATGGCCATCGAGGAGCGCGTCAGCATGTCGCCCGACGCGCTCACGGGCATGGAGGCGTCCCTTCGGTTTGCTGGCCCAGAGACGCTGGAGACGAAGATCTTCGGCCGCTTGAGCGCCTGGCAGAACTGGATCTTCCAACGCCCCAACGCGGTCGGCGAGTCCGGCGCGCTCACTTTGTATGGACACCCGAACCGACCGACCTTCGACTGGCGCCGAACCTGAGGAGCGAATAATGCCTGGACACATTTCAGACGAGCGAATCCCGAACAACGTCGATCTTGGAGGGGACAAGCGTCTGCAGCGCGCCCTGGAGCGCTGGCAGCCGGACTTCATCGATTGGTGGATGGATATGGGGCCAGAAGGGTTCCAAGTGAAGGACATCTACCTGCGCACGGCCATCAGCGTGGAGAGCGGTGGATGGGCGCACTTCGACTACGTTCGCATGCCGGAGTACCGCTGGGGCATCTTCCTGGAGCCGCGCAAAGAAGACCGCGTGATCGGCTTCGGAGACGAGATGGGCAAGCCCGTCTGGCAGGAGGTGCCTGGCGAGTACCGAAATATGCTGCGCCGGATCATCGTGACCCAGGCGGACACGGAGCCCGCGAGCGTCGAGCAGCAGCGGCTGCTCGGTCAGACCGCGCCGAGCCTGTACGACCTCCGCAACCTCTTTCAGGTGAACGTGGAGGAGGGACGGCACCTGTGGGCGATGGTCTATCTCCTCCACAGCTACTTCGGGCGAGACGGCCGCGAAGAGGCAGAGGAGCTCCTCGACCGACGGAGCGGTGACGAGGACCATCCACGGATCCTCCAGGCGTTCAACTGGCCGATCACGGATTGGCTCCACTTCTTCTGTTTCACCATGTTCACCGACCGAGATGGCAAGTTCCAGCTCGGCGCCCTGGCCGAGAGCGCCTTTGATCCTCTGGCCCGAACGACCCGCTTCATGCTCACCGAAGAGGCCCATCACCTCTTCGTCGGAGACACGGGTCTTAATCGCGTGGTGCGCCGCACGGCAGAGCTCATGCGGCAGCACGGCGATGACGGCGTGCGGGCGGCCGGCGGCATCCCCCTGGACCTCATCCAGCGCTACATCAACCTCTGGTACTCCCTCTCCCTGGACCTCTTTGGCGGCGAGATCAGCTCCAACGCGGCGGACTTCTTCGCTACGGGACTGAAGGGCCGTTGGAAGGAGGACCGTTACGAGGAGCACACGGGGCTGGGTCAGAGCTACACCATGAACAAGGTCGAGGACGGCCGCCTCATCGAGGAAGATGTCCCCATGCGCAACGCGATGAACGAGGTGCTGCGCGACGCCTACGTGGCGGACTGCATGAAGGGCCTCGCCCGCTGGAACAAGTCCCTGGTGAAGGCGGGACTGTCCGACCAGCTCACGCTGCCCGACCGGAAGTTCCATCGCCAGATCGGCATCTACGCGGACATGCACTTCTCGCCCACGGGCGACCTCATCGATGAGGCGACCTTTGAGAAGCATGCGTCGTCCTGGTTGCCCACGGACGAGGACCAGGCCTACGTGGCCTCGCTGATGAAGCCGGTCTACGAGCCTGGGAAGATGGCCAGCTGGATCGCCCCTCCCCTGCGAGGGATCAACGGGCGTGACATCGAATTCGAGTACGTGAGGCTCTAGGCATGAGCGCACTCCTGAAGGTCTGCGCGGCGGCCCTGGCGATTTCGCTCGTGTCGCCCTCGGCCCTGGCCGAGGGCGCCTTGAAGCTCGATGACGAGGCGACCCAGCGCGTGCGACAGCTCCTGACCGAGCTCGAGGAAGGCCTTCATGGCGCGACCAAGGGCGACTCCGGTGCGCGCAACGCGCTGCTGACCCGCGCCATGATGCCGCGATTCTTCTCAGACGAGCTCAACGTGTTTACGTCACGAGCGAACGAGGATGG
>CALCNF010000135.1 GCA_937897815.1 uncultured Pseudomonadota bacterium
AGAAGCGCACCGTTTTGGCGCCCGGAGCGATCGGAAGCCCCAGGGCCGCACCGTCTCCCGAGCCGTCCGGGTTGGGCTTCCACCACACGCCTCCAGAGCTCTCCTCATCCGAAGGTGTGAGCGAGAAGGAATGGCAATCGCCGACGGCCCCAGCGGGGCGGGAAGGGCACTCTGAACCGGACTCGATTCCCGCCTGACCCACGCCTGTAAATCCGGATGGCGTAAAGTGGTCGTCCACCGCGAAGGGCAGGGCGATAGGCTCGAGGACCGTGTCCTCCGGGCCAGAGGTCGTGTCCACGGGCGTCGTGTCCGCCTGCGCGTCTTCATCCACGTCTTCGACGTCTTCCTCAACGACTTCTGGGCTCGCGTCTGGGCTGGTGTCCCCGGCGGCGTCTCCAGCGACGTCCCCAGCGGCGTCTCCGACGACGTCGACCGTGGCGTCGGTCTCGGGTGGACTGGCGGAGGAATCCAAGCTCGATTGGGCGCAGCCCAACCACAGGACGCTGACCAGCGCGAAGAGAACTTGAATGAAGGATGCTCTCATGATGCCTCTCCTGTCGCTCCCCGAGCGAGCTTGAAGTCCATTCCCTCGAGCGGCGGTCCATGTACCCGTCTCGCAGGGAGTCTCAATGTGCGCTCGGACATCGTCACACGTCTACGGAAGAAATTTAGCGGTGGTGCGGGTCCCATACGAGCCATTCAGCGCGTGAGCGGTAACGCTGGCGCCCGATAGATGGCTCAAGGCGTCGTCGGTTGCTCGGTAAAGACACGCACATAGTCGACCACGAGGTCGCTGGGGAAGGGTGTGCTCTCGTCCGGGTTCTCCAAAAAACTGCCGCCTACGGCGAGGTTGAGCAGTATGTAGAACTGCCCGTCATCAAACGGCCATGCATACGGGGCGGTCTGCATCGCGATGGCCGAGTAGAAGAGCACATCATCAAAGAACCACTGGATTGAACCGGGTCGCCACTCGATGGCGTAGATGTGGAAGTCCTCGGAGAGGTCGTCCTCCGTAGTGAGCGCCTTACCCAGGCTTCCCTTATCGTTCCAGGCGTTCCCATAGTGGATCGTTCCCAGGGTCTCGTGGGTGTTCTCGCCTCGAAACTCCATGATGTCGATCTCGCCTGTCGAGGGCCACGTACCGTTCTCTGGGAGCATCCAAAAGGCCGGCCACAGCCCCTTGCCCGCCGGCAGCTTGATGCGCGCCTCGATACGACCAGAGGTGAACGTCGCCTGAGTTCGGATCCGAGCCGAGGTGTACGCCTTTCCATCTGTACTCTTCTCTTCGGCGCGAAGCGTAAGGAGTCCATCGGAGACCAGGGCCTGCTCGGCTGTGTAGCTCTGAAGCTCGCCATTGCCCCATCCTGGGATTCCATAGGCAGAGCCATCGCCGAGCTGTGGTGTCCACGCGGTCAGGTCCAGCGCCTCTCCGTCGAACTCGTCGGACCATGAGAGCTCCCAGTTCGTCGGTCCGAGTGACGCGCCGCAGGGCGCGCACTGGCCGAAGGTCTCCATGGCGAGCGCCTGGTCATTGAGCGAGAGATGGCGGTGGGCATAGGTCGCTCCGTCCGTCGCGGGTGCGCAGCTGTCAGGCGCTCCAGCGGCGAGATCATCGAGCAGGCTCTCTGGCTCGTCGGATGACCCCAGGTGATAGAGGTACTCGATGGACTCACCCTCGAAGAGGAAGGTGTTTGTCCAGCGCCCGTCTCCGTCTGGGTCTGCGAGCGGGTATCCATCATCACACCAGTCGCAGAAGGTGCCGGACACCCCGACGCTTGAAGGGGGTTGAGAGCCTGTCTCAGTGCACGTGAGGTCCACCATGAACGTCACGGGCGTTCCTTTGTCCACGGCGCATTCACATGAGTCGAAGCACGCCAACTCCAGAGTGAGCCCGGCGTCGGTGATCGTGAACCCTCGGTTGGCGAATTCGTCCTCCGGGAAAACGTCGCAGCTCCCGCCGACCGGGAGGCTCTCGGGGTTGTCCCAGCCATTTTGGCTGTAGATGTACTGATGATCTCCGGGGCCCAGGAAGTAGGTCTCGCTCCAAATGCCGTCGCCATCAGAATCGGAGAGCGGCATGCAGTAGCCGCACCAGTCATTGAAGGTGCCCTCAAGGTAGACGGGCGTCGTTGGTGAGTGACCCGAACCGTTAAGATCCACTGTGAAGGTGACCGGGAAGATGCAGGTGTCTGTGCTCTTCGTGGCCCAGGGTGCGAAGTTCACCGCGTTGGGGTTCATGCAGCCCAGCTTCTCCGCCGGCGCGCAGACCCAGCCGTCGCCCGAGTAGCCCTCGTCGCACGCGCAGTCGGCAGGGCCGACGCCCGGATCGACGCAGGACGCGTTCACGCCGCAGGCCTCTGGATCTGCCAGGTCGCACAGGTCGGGTTCCTGAGATGCGGGCTGGCACAGGGGAGGGGCGATCTCCTGGTTGATGCAGTCGAAGAGCGCCGCGTCCCCGCATCCACCGTTGTCGGTCGCGCACTCGTCGATGTCCTCGCAGATGGGCGGGGCGGCCTCCTGGTTGGCACAGACGACGAGGTCTGGCGGGCCGCATCCACCGTTGTCGGTCTGGCACTCGTCGCGATCCTCACACAGGGGGGGCGCGGCCTCCTGGTTGGTGCAGATCACGTACTCGGCCTCTCCGCAGCCGTTCATCCCGTTGGCGTCCACGGCGCACTCATTGATGTCGACGCAGGCGTCCTGGGCTCGGGTCGTCCCCTCGGGGCAGTCCGAGGCGTCGAGCTGGACGTCGGGCGTCGAGGCGTCTAGCGCCGTGTCGCTCGTGTCATCGGCGTCACCCACGACCTGGGTGTCCTCCACGACGTCGGCGTCCGAGACGACCGCCTCCGAGATGACCTCCTGGCAGGCTGTGAGCGTCAGCAGGGCGACGATGAGGAGTTGCTTCATTCCCAAGAGCATCTCTGTGCAGAGGTCCGGCTACAAGTCTCCCCACCCCAAAAACGCACGCGACGATGTACCCGCAGCGGGCTCCGACCGCTGAGGCCTCTGTTCATCCTGCGCGTTTTCATGAGGGTACAGCTTCCAGACAGTGAGGGCTCGTTCGAGGTTCGCTGGCGCTTAGCGCTCGGCTATTGGCTCAGGATTCCGATCAACGCCACG
>CALCNF010000136.1 GCA_937897815.1 uncultured Pseudomonadota bacterium
CTGTTCATCGGCGTCATCCTCTCGGGCATGGAGGAGGCGAGCGAAGAGGTCGCGGCCGACAATGAGCAAGCGTCGGCTCTGGCGGCGTCATCGGAGGGCGAGGCAGCTGTCGCGTCCGGAGCGGAAGATCGCCTCGTACAGCTGGCCGGTCAGCTGGAGTCTATTCGCTCCGAGTTGGAGGCGCTCACCCGGAAGCCTGAGGGCTGATGAACTCTCTCAGGGCTTCATGGCGTCAAGGGAGAGGCGGTGCTCCAGGAGGAGTCGACCCTCGCTTCCCAGGAGGGCGAGGCGAACCGAACCCGTGTCCCAGTCCACCGTGAGTAAACCGATGTTCTCCTCAAGGAACGCGGGGCCGATACGAGCGCCGTTGGTCTCCAGGATCGACCCGACCTTGTTGATGCCGCTCGAGGTGAGGTCGTAGAGGTGGGGTTCTCCCTCGACGCTGAACTTCGACAGCTCGCCGTGATGAACGTCTCCGCTGATGAAGACCACGGGATGCGCACCGGTCTTTCGTAGCAAACGCACCATTCGAGTCTGCTCGGCCGGGAGGTTCGCCCAGGCCTCGAAGCCCGTGTAGTCGGCGCTGAACTGAATGCTCGTGGCGATGACGCGCAGGTCGGCCGGCTCTTGAAGGCGCGCCTCCAGCCATGCCCACTGCTCGGCGCCGAGGATATCAGCGTCGTCTCTCGGGTCCGGACGGTAACGATGCTTGTAGCGGGGGTCGTCCCCGGCGGGCGTGAGGGGGCCGCGAAAGGTCCGAGTGTCCAGGAGGAGCAGCTGAACGCGGCGCTCTCCGGAGGTGAGCCATGCGACACCGTACACCCCTGGCGACGCTCGCCGGTCCGAGCCTTTGGGAACGCCCCAGAAGTCGAAGAAGACCTCCGCGGTCACCGCCTTGTGTTCATATTCTCGGCCGCCGTCATTGAGCCCATAGTCGTGGTCATCCCAGGTCGCGTGCAGGGGCATGGCCGCCTTGAGGCGCTGGAACTCAGGTCGCGCCTCCAGCCTCCCGTAGATGGCGCGGAGCTCCTCGGGATCACCCGTGTCGGCGTAAACGTTATCGCCAAGGAAGACGAACGCGTCCGGGCGCTGGTCGATAGCGACATCGAGCATGGGCTGTGGGTGGTCTTGATGAGCGCAGGAGCCAAAGGCGATCGAGAGCGTCGGGGCTCCCGAGGTCGTGGCGTCGCCCTCAGGTGGAGCGCCCTGCCGCGCCTCCTGTGTCGTCGCGCAGGCGACGAGGAGCCCGGCGAGCAGACTGATGCAGACCAGGCTCCGCGTCGCTGAGGGTGCGATGGCGCGTGTCATCAAATCGGTCGCTCCATCTGGCTTGAGTCCTCGGGGCAGGTCGTGAAGCCGACCTTCCGCAGGTACTTGCTGTGGGCGGTGGTCTTGGCCGTCGCTCGATAGCGATTGTAGCCCGCCGCCAGGAAGCCCTCGCGCTGATCATCGTAGGCGAAGTGGGCGTTACGGAGATCTCGGTAGTCGGGGATCACGTAGTCGAGATGCACGCGCAGCGTGTCCCCGTGCGGCTCGTAGACGAAGAGCCCGACCGAGAGCATGTTGCGCAGGATGAAGAAGCCTCTGGGCTGCTCGATGGCGTCCAGATCAAAGTCCGGCTGGTAACGGGCGATGTCCTCTCCGTGGAACTCAAGGAAGCGTCGCAGATAGGGATAGCGCTCATCGGGGAAGGGCAGGGTGGTAAAGGTGTCTCGCCGGCGGTCCAGCTGAATCAGGTAGTAGACGTCCACACAGGCGATGAAGAGGTTCAGCACCAGGACCGGAAGCGCGTCGATGGCGAAGCCATAGACGGCCATAGTTGATGCCCCAACCAGGTTGATCCACCGCAGCCGCCAGATGTTGTTCATCAACATCGACAGGGCGATCAGCGTCGAACCGACATAGCCGACGAGCTGTGCGTTCTCGGGTTGTAGCCAGTCCACGCGATCTCTCCAGGAGGGGACGCCCGACGGGCATCCGCGCACATCCTAGAGGATTTTCGGCCAGCGCGCTTTGTTCCTTAACGCCAGGGGCGAACCCGACGGAGATAGGTTGCTTTCGCGCGACTCAAGTGTTCGCCAGCGCCCCCTAGGGGCATGTCGGGCCCCAGACGACATTCTGGTCCCCGTTGGCGTTCATCTCATCGATGAGGAGTTGAAGTGCGTCATCGTCTCCGAAGAGCGCGCGCTGTGTCACCTTGGCCTGAGGCATGTACGTCTCGTCTTCACACAGATAAGGCAGGATCACAGACTCCAGTCCGAAGAACGAGTCTGCGTCTTTGAACGTCTGATAATCGAAGCTCAGGTGACACGCTCGGCAATAGGGCTGATAGAGGCTCTGGTAGAGCTCCTCGTGTCCAGACCAGTCTCCGCCGACCACATCCCCGTCCGCGTCGAACATCATGCCCGTCGGGACCCAATGCTCGTCTTGAGTCGCTCCGGGCTGGGCGAGCGTGGTGTCGTTCTCATCGTACGGGCTCCCATACATGCCGTGCAGCAGGGCCCGAGTCGTCGTGTTGATGTTCGTCTTCAAGAGCGACTCATTGAGCTTTCGGAAGTCCTCCTCCTGGACGGACCGGGTGAACGCCTTCTTGAACGCATAATCGAAGGTCTCAAGGGCGTACGGAATGTACCGGGACATGTCGCCCAGGCGTCCGTCGTCAGGGTATTCCATACCGTTGTTGTAGATCTCTTCGGTGCTGGGCGGACGTCCACCGTGGCAGTTCAGGCAGAGGTTCGGCAGGGCCTTTTGGCCCTCTCCATCCAGATCGATCTGGTGCCCTCGGTTCCCGGCTGCGTCGAAGAGGAAGAACTTGATGTACGGCTCGCCCCCGTTGACGGGATGGGGCGAGTACTCCATCGCCACCGTCGCCGCGATGCCGAGGCCCCTCGCCGCGTCGCGGACATCCTCGTAGTTGACGGTGTACATGGCGACCACATCGGGTGTCTCCGGATCATCGTCGTGGTCGTAGACCTGAAGGTGCATCTCGCGGCCAAAGTCCAGGTCTCCGGCGTTTCCGTAGATGGCGAAGGCCTCGTCCCCCTGCTGGCTCCGCGAGTCGGGCTTGCTCCAGTCCAGGCTGTCGAGCCAGTCCATAAGCGTCGTCTTCTGAGCCAGGGGATCGATGGCCGTGTAGTAGCTCTGGGCGAACGCCACGGGATCTACGACATCGGAGCCGTCTTCGGGGTCATAGGCCTCGAGCTCATAGTAGTTGAGGAACGTGCCCCTTCGCTGAAACAGCTCCAGGAGGAAGTCGAGGCTCGAGGCGTCAAACGGGAACAGGGCGTAGCTCAAGGGGCCCTCAAAGAACGGACCCGACGGCTCCTCGGTGAAGATGGACGTCACGGCTAGCTCCCTGAGTCCCGCTGCCTTGTCGACCTTGGAGGTGTTCTTGTCCTGGCGGTACATGATCAGCTCGACGTTGGAGCCCTGAGGCAGCACCGGGAAGGAGACGATCCCCGCCGTGACCGGTCGCACCAGGAGCTGGGGCAGCGTCGAGTGGGGGACCTTCACGAGGGCCGCGAGATGGGTGGAGCCCGGGAACCTCGTGGCCGGCATGTGGACGCGGGCGCTTGAGATCACCGGCAGGGGGACGGTCGGCGCGAAGAGCTTCTCGGTGCCCGGGAACGGATAGAGCCACTGCTCGCCCGTGAACTCGACCCCGCCTGGCGCCAGCTCCATGCCACCCGTCTTGCTGTTGGCGGTCGCCACGCGAACGTCGGGCGTGTAGGTCACGTCCTTGGGGACGGCGTGCTCGACCATGACGTTCTTCGCGTCCATCTGGACAAGCTCGTTTGGGTTCGTCGGGTTTCGGAAGCTCACGTACATGGCGCCCAGGGTCTCCGCGAACGCCACCTTGCCCTCGTTCATCACGGCTGGCTCGGCGGCCAGGGGCTCTCCCGGGGCTCCGAAGTACCAAGCGACCTCCACGGGACCCATGATCGTCTGGCCCTGCGGGTTCTTAAACGCCCCTTCGGGGAAGGTGATCTTTGTCAGGCCGCTCTTGAGAGTCACACCCTCGGTCGCGGGGAACGTCTGGGTCTGCAGGCTCTTCATGCATCGCTTGCCCTGGGGACCGGCGGTGAGCTGCTCAATCAGATGTCCACGCCAGCTGTCGTGCTGGACCTGCATACATGGCGTGTACTTCGGGTGGGTGACGCTGATCACATAACGAGGCGCATTCTGGGTGATCTGGAGCTCGTAGCTCCCGTCTTCACCGGTGGTCACCTGCTCCTCATTGACCTGGATTTTCGCGCCTGCAATGGGTCCTCCCTGTGCATCGCGGAGCTGCCCTTCGTAGACCAGCGGGATCCCCGGGCGCACCGTCGAGGCGACGCGAACATGGTGGCCCATACCGTCCGAGAGCAGGCCGTAGAGGACGGCCTTGGCGGCCGACTTGGGCATCTTCCAGGAGACCTGGGCGCCCTCCATGACCTCAGCGGATCCGACGTTGGAATACCACCGGACGAGGACGGGATCTCCGTCAGGATCCTTCACGTTCACCGAGACCTTCACCGTGGAGTTCAGGTTCGGGCGCATGGCGCTCCCACCATCGAGCGGAGCAACCACGATCGGACCCGGTTTAGGCGCCTCGCCCGGGAAGATCATCACCGTCTTCTTCTGCCCCACGGACTCGGAGAAGGCCTGGACATTCTCACAGCTCGCCGTCAGCGGACCCTCATAACCAGGGATCACAAATTGACCGTGGATGTTGGCGCGCACGGTCATGTCCGTCTCGGTCTTGATGAGCGTGTCGACCTGAACTTTGAAGTCCTGGTAGCGGTACACGCAGGGCTTCTCGTTGGACAGCAGAGCGAGTCCCCACGCGGCGGGACCCGGGATCATGACCTCAAGGGGAGGCGCGGTCGCCGGCTTCAACCCCACCTGGAAGAGCTTGCCGCATGTCGGCTCGTCGAGCCCCTTGGCGGTCGCGCACAGACGCCAGCTTCCGGGCTCGATGCCGTGGAGCTTGAAGTGTCCGCGAATCCCCGTCGGCTTCTGCATGGACTGGGTCCCATCTTCGCGCTCGAGATATGCGATGGCGCCGGCGTACAGGAAGGGCTTCTCCTCGCCGATCTTGGCCAAGATGGTTCCGTCTACTCGCGTCCCCTTCGTGGGCGACGGGCCGGCGGTGTCTTCCTTCAGCTCTGTGTCTTTCGGTTCCTCCTTGGTGTCCTCCAGGGGCGGCAGCGCGTCGGCGGTGTCCGCCGCTGAGGCTTGGTCCTCCAGGACATCCACCGCAGCGCCATCAGGGGACCCATTGCCCTCACACTCGCAGGGCCCCTGATTGCCCTCCTTGTCGCATTCAGCGAGACCGTCAGCTCCGTCATCGCAGACGCAACTGTAGAAGGCTCCAGGATCACACCCGTCTCCGGATGTGCCTCCATCAACGCCAGATTCGGTGCTCTCCTCGGCGACCTTGCTCTCACAAGCGCTCACGAGGAAAACCAGCAGGCAGCCGAAGAGGACCGCGAGAGATCGTGGGGTGGGGCGGTTCATGCTCTGTCTCCATGAAGGCCCCCGTTGTGTGTCATTGGAGCGCGCGGCGCTGCCTCCGCGCCATCGGAGGAGCACTGCGCATGATGGGGGCCGACTCGTCCACAGGTTAACGGGGCTTGGAACGAAAGGCGAACGTGCCCTTGGCCACACATGGGCACGATTCTCTTCGGCCCGATCCCACAAGGGAGTGATCTCCTGTGATCCGGTGGTGGCTCCTTCAAGTCCTGATCATGGCTCACTGCATCGAACGGTCGCGCTATTTCAGTGAACCTCTAATCTGATATTGACATTCATTATCAATTATTATCCTCTCTGGATCTCGCTATCCCTTTGAGGTGTCGGCTCGGTCGGGAGCCTCAAGAACGACAGGGTTGTCGGCAGGGACTTTGGAACGAGCGCGAGGCAAATCAGGAACCTGGACGGGACGTCGTTTAACGGCGTCCAAATGAGAGGACTTATGGCAGAGGGCAATCCGAAGAAGGCGAAGCTAGCCCACGAGAAGAAGCGGCCGGGAACCGGCGAAAGCTCGGGCGGCGCCCGCTTCATCCCCAGCAAGGTGATCTCCGCGGTGAACTGGCCGGCAGGGCAGCGCAGCGTGATCGTGGATCTGGATGGCGAAGGGAAGATGGGAATCGTCTCAGCGAAGTTCGCGATGCAGGATCCCAACACCGACGGGTTGCTGCCGATGAAGATCGCATGCCCAGCGACCTACGACAGGGTCGCCAGCGCGCAGGCGACCCAGCTCTATGCCGATTACATGGCGACGCAGCCCGCCTAGGGCTGAGAGGTGCTTCGGCCGCGGTTGGGGGGCCAGGGGCTCCAGGGGTCTTCGATCTCAATCAGCGGTTTGTCCCCATGGAGTGGGCGTTCGATCGAGAGGTCGAGGCGCCCGCGAACCCTGCTGGCTTCGCTCAATCTCTTCCGAGGGCTCATGGGTCTGCCATCGCCGTGACACTTGCGGGGAATACGTCTGCCGCGAGTCCAACGGGACGGCGTAAGCGGAGGACGAGACATAACGGTTGAGACATGGAGCCACGGCCGAGTCGCCATTTGGACCGCGGGCGAGGCAAACCAGGAACCAAAAGGTGATCTCGCCGGGCGACACTTCGACCGGGAGTCGGGCCGCGCCACGGGTCGACCGTGGCGCGTCTACCTCGCCGTCTCAGAGCGCCAACACGAGTCCTGTTCCCAGGCTCGTTTGGCTGAGCACCACGACGAAGACGATCGCCGCGCCGCGACTCTTGACCAGCAAGGCGCCTTCGGAATCGTCGGCGCTCGACAGGGGCTCAATTCGCGAGGGGAGGGCGCTCGACAGCGGCGCGATGACCAGCTCCGCCAGAATAACGGCGTAGAGCGTGGTGAGCATAGCGACGGCCACAGCGGGCCCGATGTGCGAGGGGTCCGCTAGATTTCCGAGGACCGCGATGAGGCCCAGAAGGAAGCCGGCTGCGCCGCTCGCGCACAGCGCGTTTCGCAGGGTCTCCAGCACTCTGCGGTGTTGATGGCAGGCCTGTAGTGTCAACGGCTGGCTGTTTAGGCTCGCCACCAGGGCGTCGATCAATGGCCCAGGACCATGGGCGGCCACGGTAAACAGGCAGGCTCCGACCAGGACGATCACCATGCTTGGAGCGTCCATGATCATCATGGCGCCTCCGGTCATCGCCATAGCCAGAGGAAAGAGGGCAAGACCTAGGATTAGGGCAACAGCGCGCGCCATGAGACACCTCCTGGTGATTCATTCAAGGTTGGGTTGGACACTCGACAGGTTCAGGTGCTCCCGCCGCGGGATGAGGTCTAGATGATCTATCGGACGTTCCTCGCCGGGCTTTAGGGGTTCTCTCCTAAAACCGCTCGTGGTCTGAGTTCCGACCCACCTCTGTAGCCCGCCCGAGCTGGGGCTCCGGTCGCTAGTCATGGCGGCAAAGCCTTTCACTCGTGTGCGCGCGATGGTAGTCTGCGAAGCGCACTGGGAGGCGCTGACAGGCTAGCCTCTCAGGGAGACGACGCGCACGGCAAGGGGGCTATGTGTCGACACGAATCCAGTTCGTATGCCTGCTTGTGTTTCTCAGCGCATCGTTGGGTTTAGCAACCGGGTGCGAGGCGGAGTCGACTGCAGACGCGACGACGACGGCCGACGCGTCCCCCGAGCCGGACGCCGTGGCACCGACGGATGTGGGGTCCTCGGATACCCCCTGGGTGCTCGACGCCGTCGAAGATGTGCCCCTGGAGGTCGCCACACCAGCCTGTGACCCCAATCCCTGCTTGAGCGAAGGGGAGTGCTCCGAGGTCCCCGGAGGTTTTGAGTGCGCCTGCCCTCCCGGGTTCGAGGGAGAGATCTGCGAGACGGATACGGATGACTGTGCTTCGGCGCCATGCCTGAACGGCGGGGCCTGTACGGACGCCGTCAATGACTTCATCTGCGCCTGTCCCCCTGGGTTTGCGGGGAAGACCTGCGAGACCCATATGGACGAGTGCGCTGATGAGCCGTGTCTCAATGGCGGCGAATGCAAGGACGCTGTAAACGACTTCGTCTGCGTGTGTCCCCCCGGCTTCGCGGGCAAGACCTGTGAGCTCGACATCGACGACTGCGCTGACAAGCCGTGCCTCAACGGCGGTGTCTGCACGGATGCGGTGAACGACTTTGAATGCGCCTGCCTCGAGGGGTTCGAAGGCGAGACCTGTGAGATCAACATTGACGATTGCGCTGATGCGCCTTGCCTCAATGGTGGCGTCTGCGCCGACGCGGCCAACGACTTCGTGTGCGTCTGTCCCGCCGGGTTTAGCGGGAAGAGCTGTGAGATCAACGTGGACGATTGCGCTGATGCGCCTTGCCTCAATGGTGGCGTCTGCACCGACGCGGCCAACGACTTCGTGTGCCTCTGTCCCGCCGGTTTTGGCGGGAAGACCTGCGAGATCGATATTGACGATTGCGCCGATTCGCCGTGCCTCAACGGCGGCGTCTGCACGGACGACGTCGACAGCTTTGAGTGCGCTTGTCTGGCGGGCTTTGAAGGTCAGGTCTGCGAGATCAATGTGGATGACTGCTCGCCCGATCCCTGCGTGAACTCGGGTGTGTGCTCCGACGGTATCGACGACTTCGCGTGCGAGTGCCCCGAGGGTTTTGGTGGCAAGACCTGCGAGATCAACGCGGATGATTGCGCGCCCTCACCGTGCGTGAATGGCGCCTGCGTCGACCAGGTCGCGAGCTTTCTGTGTGAGTGCGCGGAAGGGTGGGCTGGTGAGCTGTGTCAGACCAACATCGATGACTGTGTGGTCCCGAGCGATGAGTCCGAAGGTCCTCTGACCTCGTGTCTCAATGGCGGCAGCTGCGTCGATGAGGTGAACGGGTTCTCCTGCGTCTGCCCGGCCGGCTTCGACGGGGCGTTCTGCGAGAACGACATCGACGAGTGCGCGGACACGCCCTGCTTCAATGACTCGGTCTGCACCGACGAGGTCAATGGCTTCTCCTGTGAGTGCTCCCCCGGGTTTGCGGGGGCCACCTGTAGCGTCAACATCGACGATTGCTCTCCGAACCCCTGCTACAACGGCGGCGTGTGCGCTGACGAAGTGAACGGGTTTACCTGCGACTGTGTGGTCGGTTTCGAGGGGCAGACTTGCCAGTCGAACATCGACGATTGCGCAGATGAGCCGTGCCTCAACGGTGGCGTATGCGAGGACGCCTTCATCGACTTCAAGTGCACGTGTCCGGCCGGCTTCAGCGGGAAGACGTGCCAGATCGACCTCAACGAGTGTTCACCCAACCCGTGCATGCACGGGGACTGCATTGACGGGACCGCGGACTTCACGTGCGTGTGCGACGAGGGCTGGGACGGCACCCAGTGCGACATCAACATCAACGACTGCATCACTCCAGAGAGCGACCCTCAGGACCCCCAGAGCCCTTGTTTGAACGAGGGCGTCTGCATCGACGGCGTGAGCAGCTTCGAGTGCGAGTGCGCGACTGGATACGCGGGACCGACCTGTGAAGTGGACATCAATGATTGCGCTGAGAACCCGTGCCTGAACGGCAGCGAGTGCCTGGACGATGTGGGAGAGTTCTTCTGCGATTGCCTGGGAGGCTTTGAAGGTCAGCTCTGCGAGATCAACATCGACGATTGTGCGAACCAGCCGTGCCTCAATGGTGGCTCGTGTACCGACGGGATCGATGAGTTCATCTGCGAGTGTTTGCCTGGCTTCGAGGGCTACAACTGCAGCATCGACATCAACGAGTGCATTCCGGATCCCTGCGAAAACGGGGGGAACTGCGCCGATGGCGTCAACGAGTTCGCCTGCGAGTGCCCGCCAGGCTTCGGCGGGAAGCTCTGCGAGATCAACGCCGATGATTGCTCCCCCGATCCCTGCGTCAACGGCTCGTGCGTCGATGGTGTCGCGGGCTTCTCCTGCACGTGCGAGGTCGGTTGGGACGGCACGCTGTGCCAGAACAACATCGATGACTGCATCGAAGCCCCCTGCCTCAATGGCGGCCAGTGCTTTGATGAGGTCGCTGGCTTCTCCTGCTCGTGCCCCCTCGGCTATGAGGGCGAGCTCTGCGAGACCAACACGGACGACTGTGCTGAAGCCCCTTGCCTCAATGACGCCCAGTGTCAGGACGGCATCGCCAGCTTCCAGTGTCTCTGCGCACCAGGCTTTGATGGTGAGCTTTGCGAGAACAACATCGACGACTGCGCCGAGGGGCCGTGCCTGAATGGCGGGACCTGCCAGGATGGAGTCGACGGGTTCACCTGCGACTGCCCGAACGGATATGAGGGTGCCGTCTGCGAGACGGATACGGATGAATGCGCCTCCGGTCCTTGTATCCATGGCGCCTGCACGGACCTGATCGCGGCGTTCGAGTGCGAATGCCATTCGGGTTGGGCCGGTGACACCTGCACAACGAACATTGATGACTGTGCCATCAACCCCTGCCTCAACGGCGGTGAGTGCAATGACGCCGTGAACTCCTTCACCTGCGAATGTGCGCCTGGCTTCACGGGCACCAACTGTGAGGTCAACGTCGATGACTGCGCGGACGCGCCGTGTCTCAACGATGGCCAGTGCTTTGACAAGGTGAACGCCTTTGACTGCTCGTGCGCGCCCGGCTTCGAGGGCCCCGTCTGCGAGACCAACATCGATGAGTGCGCGGATGAGCCGTGCGCAAATGGCGCCTGCCAAGATGCTGTCAACGCCTTCGTATGTGTCTGTGACGTCGGTTGGGAGGGCGCGCTCTGCGATCAGAACATTGATGATTGCGCTGATGTGCCCTGTTTGAACGGCGGAGCGTGCACGGATGGGCTCAACGCCTTTACCTGTGAGTGCGTCACGGGATTTGAGGGCGCGACCTGCGAGATCAACATCGATGACTGCGCTCCTGACCCGTGCGTAAACGGCGGCTCGTGCACCGACGCCGTCGACGACTTCGCTTGCGTCTGCCCCGAAGGGTTTGGTGGCAAGACCTGCGAGATCAACGCGGATGACTGCTCACCTGATCCTTGCGTCAATGGGGGCTGCATCGATCAGGTGGCGGGCTTTGAGTGCTCTTGTGACGCAGGCTGGGACGGCCTGTTGTGCCAGAATAATATCGACGATTGTGCCGGCCAGCCGTGCTTCAATGGAGCCGTGTGTTTGGATGGCATCGACTCGTTTAGCTGCTCCTGTTGGCCAGGGTTTGAGGGGAGTCTTTGCGAGATCGACATCGATGAGTGTGCCGCCGCTCCGTGCCTCAACGGAGGCGTCTGCACCGATCAGGTGAACGGCTTCTCATGCTCCTGCCAGGACGGCTATGAGGGCGATCTGTGTGAGACCGACACGGACGGCTGCACCCCGAACCCCTGTCAGAATGGAGGAACGTGCTCAGACAGCGTAGGCGGCTTCGCCTGCGAGTGCGCCTACGGATACATGGGAGCGACCTGCGAGGACGAGCTCGTCACGAATGCCTCCGTTGGCCACCCCGGGTTCGCGAGTCCACAGGCGCAGCCCATCGTCGTCACGCCAGACAGCTCTCGCGTCTACGTGGTGAACACCCCCGGAGACACCGTGGACGTCTTCCAGGCGAGCACCGGCGCCTTGTTGACGCGTGTTCATGTCGGCGTGGACCCCGTCGGCATCGCCGTTCGACCCGATGGTCTCGAGGTGTGGGTCAGTAATCACCTCTCGGATTCGGTGAGCGTGATCAACAGCGATCCGACGAGCCCGACCTATCATCAGGTGATCTCGACGATTCAAGACTTCCATCAGCCGACACGCTCGACGCGCTTCGACGAGCCTGTCGGCGTGGTCTTCGCGAGCAACACGAAGGCCTACGTCGCCCTGTCCTCGACCAACAAGATCGCCATCGTCGATGTCGTGCAGCGCTATGTCGTGGGTCACCTGCAGATCGGCGCCCAGGAGCCGCGGGCGCTGAAGGTCCGGGGCGACAAGCTCTATGTGGTGCCTTTCGAGTCAGGCAATCAGTCCGAGCTGTCAGGCTGCTGGGGACTGGAGAACGTCGACGGCGACCAGTGCACCTATGACATCAACACGGCCTTCGATGGTTCGACGCTCCCGCACTACGGGTTTGATATCGACATCGTTCGCGACCCCAACTCTCCTGACCGAGATCTCTTCGTGTTCGACACCGTGACCGATGACCCCGTCGAGATCGTCTCGAGCATCGGAACCCTTCTCTACGGTGTCGCGGTCGACTCTGAGGATCGGGTCTACATCGCTCAGACCGACGCGCGAAATTACCATAATGGGCGGGCTGGAACGCTCAATCATGAGCTGGTCGACCTGGACAATCGCCCCTACCTCAACCAGATCGGAGTGGTCGATTGCGGGCCCCCGGGTTGCTCCGATCCAAGCGTCTTCAACCTGGAGCCTCTCCCGCCCGCACACCCTGCGCCCGAGGACGCCCTCGCTACGCCATACGGCATCGAGGTGACCGACGACGACGCCACGCTTGTGGTGACCGCCGCGGCCTCGGACAAGCTCTTCACCGTCGACGCCATGAGCGGCGCCGTGCTCGGGAGCGTGGAGGTGGGCGGCATACCGAGAGGCGTGGCGCTGCGTCAGCCTCCGGGAGGAGGGCCACTCGAGGCCTGGAGCTTCAACGCGGTCGAGAACTCGCTGTCGATCGTCGACCTGTCCGACCTCGCGGCTCCTGTGGTCACGACCACCCTGCTCCTGGACGACCCCACACACCCGGACGTCAAGGCTGGACGCCAGGTCTTCAACAGCGCGACCGCCTCGAGCACGAAGACCTTCGCATGTGCGAGCTGTCACCCCGCCGGTCACACAGACCAGCTCGTCTGGGTGCTGAGCGCTCCCCCCTGCGCGACTGAAGAGCCGACGTGGTCCATCGAGGGCTGTGATCAGGTCTCGCCGAGGAGCACGCAGCCGATCCGCGGTCTGCGAGACACGGAGCCCTTCCACTGGGACGGCATACCTGGCGATCCGTACGGAGGCCCCAATGGCGAGTACCCCATGGGCCCGGCGGTTGAGCCCAACTGTACCGATCCTCACAGCTGCCTTCGAAACCTCGTGGACGGCGGCTTGGCGACGACCATGTGTGACCTCAATGACTGTCCGGTCAATGAGGAGGGCAAAGACGGCGCGCTGAGCGCCGCAGAGCGCGACGCGATGGTGGTCTTCCTGATGAGCGTGCCGTACTCCACGGGTCGCGAGCGACCGTTCGATGACCAGCTCACAGACCTGGCGCGCCAGGGCTTCTATCAGTACTTCGACAACAACGGAGTTCCCAGCTGCGGGCGCGTCGGCTGTCACCAACTCCCGCTGACCACAAGCACGAACAGCAACCTGTTGGGACTGGACGCGCCCACCTTCCGCGGGTTGCCCGATCGTTGGGTGCTCCGACCACAGGGCCCTCATAATTTGATCGAGTATGTGTCCGCGATCGGACCGGAGAACGTCGAGGTTCCCTTTGACTACGATAAGGGCTTCGACGAGCTCAATATGTTCGCCCTGGAGGCGTTCGGAACCGAGGAGAACCCGGGAGCGTTCCGGCTGGAGAGCGGCTTCGGACCCATGGGGCCATGGCAGATGTTCCTGGAGGCGAGCACGGGCTACTCCGGTGCCTTTGCGCGGCAGACGACGCTCAACACCATGTCGGCCACTTCGCCGGCCGTCGAGGCTCTTCATCCGTTGGTATCTGCCCTGGAGTTCGCCGACACGGAGGGCAGCATCGTGCTGCAAGGCGAGGGCTTGCGCACGGTCGTGGGCGAGGCCTCCCCGATGGTCTTGAGCTTCCAGGATGGCGCGTACCTTGATCACGTCTCTGGGCAGAATTACACACGACAGCAGCTGATCGAGATGGCGGCCTCGGGCGAGCTCGTGCTCACCCTGACGGGACGACTGGGGACCCTCGTCGATGTGGACTCGCCC
>CALCNF010000137.1 GCA_937897815.1 uncultured Pseudomonadota bacterium
AGGGCCTCGAGGCGCTGCTGCTCAAGGCGCTTCGCGAAGTCGTCACGCCAATCGTCGATGCTCTGGAACTTGTAGCTGGGGTCTCCGGGGTCGTGAATGATCTCTTTGACGATCGCGTCCCGGTCAACGAACACCGGAGAGAGCTCTTCCGGGTCGTAATGTCCCCCGATGTCGAAGAGACCACCGCAGATCTCCTTGAGGGTGCAGACGTTGCAAGACTCCGCGTACAGGTGTCCCCAGTCGGTCTGGCGGACCGTCTGTTTGTCGTCGAGGAAATGCACGATGCGCTCCTCGCCCTTCACGATCTTGCGAGTCTCTGTGGACGCCCATCCGAACTCGGTCATGTAGCACAGGGGAACCTTCTCGACTCGGAAGGTGCGGCCCGACTCCAAGAGGAGCTTGCAGGCGCGGGACAGCGAGGCTTCGAAGTCCGCGAGCCTGGGCGTGAACTGGTCCTGGTTCACCTCAGCGCGCCCCATCGACGGATCAAGATTGTTCCAGACGAAGTGCCGGATGTAGGGGTGATGCTCCAGCCAGTACTCGATGTTCTCGTCGAGGTGATCGGCGTTGAGCTTGTTGATCACGCAGTTGATGTTGATGTCGATCCCGAAGCGGTTGGCGTTCTCACACGCCTTGTAGGCCCTCTCCAGCGTGTTCGGTGTGCCTCGCAGCCGCTCCTCAACATCCGCCTTATGAGAATAGACGGAGATGTGCGCGTGCTGAACGCCTCCCTCGGCCAGCTCTCGGGCGAAGTCAGGATCGGCGAGCTTGTGCCCGTTCGTGATCATGCGGACGTGGAGACCGTTGTCTCGCGCGTAGCCAGCGATTCGCGGCAGCTCCGGGTGGAGCGTGGGCTCCCCGCCCGTCAGGATGATGCCGAAGTAGTCGCGCTGCACGAAGTCGTCGACCAGCTCCTTCATCGTCTCGAAGGTGTGCACGTATGGAGTCGTCGGATTGCTGCAAAAACCGCAGAAGTGGTTGCAGTGTCGAACGACCTGGATGTAGCCGATGTTGGCCAAATTTACCTCTTGTGGCGAAGCCCCCGCGGATGCCACGTGTCCCGATTCTACGTCATCCGCACGCGCGGGCACAACGCGCGGCGCGCGAGTTACGGCCACTCACCCGTTTTTTGCCTTACACAAGGCCTGGCGTCTGGCCTTGGGCGAGCGGCTCGACTGTGGTCCAATTGGACTATGGAAGAGCAACTGGGTCAGTGGCCGATCAGCGTCTCCATCCCCGTCTTGTGGGGGCAGATGGACGCCTTTAATCACGTCAACAATGTCATGTATCTCCGATGGTTTGAGTCGGCGCGCATCGTCTTCTTTGAGGAGGCGGACATCATTGGCGAGATGGAGAGAACGGGCGTAGGCCCGATCCTTGGCCGCGCCACCTGCGATTACCGAATTCCCCTGACGTACCCCGACCAGCTCACCGTGCAGACCACCGTGACCAGCATCGGTACGTCCTCTTTTGTCATGCTCAATCGCGTCCTGAGCTCCGCCCATGGAGGCGCTGTTGCCGCGGAGGGAGAGGCGGTGATCGTCATGGTGAATTACAAGGAGGGCGGTAAGGCTCCGCTCTCAGACGCCATCCGAGAGCACATTTATCGGGTTGAGCGAGGCGAGCAGGCGAACCCCTAGGTTCACGCGCCGTACTGAATCGTCGGGTTGGCTCGCGCCGCGAGGGACTCGGTGACCGTAGCGATCAGCGTGTGCAAGAGCCATGGCGCCCAGATGCCGCCGCTCAGGAGCGCCATTGCGCCGAAGAGAAAGCCCGCGAACAGGCTACCAGCGGTCTCATCTGCGAGCTTGTCCAGGTGTGCCATCACATACAGCACGGTCGAGACCGTGAGCCCCGGCCAGACCCCCCAGTGGGCGACCAACTCAAACAGCAGGAAGCCTCGAAAGAGCAGCTCATAACCCCAGAGGTACACCGCCCAGGCGACCCAGGACTGCCGAATGAGCAGCTTCGGCTGAACGCGCGCACGAATCTCGGGGTACATGGCCTGCACCGCTGGCTTCTTCGCGCTGAGCATGAGGAGCGGCAGCAGCACGAGAAAGCCGACGACGACCATGGCGAGTGTCTCGAGAGGGGCCACGGCCCCCACACCGATGTCGCTCGGCTGCGAGCCGAGCGCGGACGCGGTCAACAGGCAGCAGACGCCCAGCAGCACTCCGCGGCCGATTCGGCTCACGAGGACCGCGGTGGCCTGGGCGGCCTCCGGTCTACTGCCCCTGGTCTCGAGGCGTGACGCGAAGATCTTCGGCGCGAGACCGTAGAAGGCGATCAGGAAGAAGACGGTCCCGGAAACCAGCGTCACGACGGGCTCCGTCGCATCGCTCGACCAACTCAGGACCTGCCAGGGTAGATCCACGCTCAGCTGTCGAGCGTGTCGTAGAGCGTCTTCTGGACGTCGCCAGAGGGGACCTCAAACTCCGCTCCGAGGAGCTTCTGGTGCAGCGCAGCGTACTTTTCGGCCAGATCCAGTCGGACGTCCATGGGGATCTCGGGGGGCTCCCCATCTCCCATGTATCCCTCGCCGATCAGCCATTGGCGGATGTTCTCCTTGTCGAGCATTCGCTGGGGCTGGCCCGCGTCGAATCGCTCCTGATACTCGTCCGCAACCCAGTAGCGGCTGGAGTCCGCTGTGTGGATCTCGTCGATGACCACGAGCTTGCCGTCGATCACGCCGAACTCGTACTTGGTGTCCACCAGGATAAGGCCGCTCTCAGCGGCCAACTGCTCACCACGCTTAAAGAGTTGCAGGGCGATCTCGCAGGTCTCGTCGAGGAGCTCCTTGGTCACGAGGCCCTCCTCCACGATGACGCGGCGGCTGATGGGCTCATCGTGAATCCCCACCTCGGCCTTCGTCGAAGGGGTGATGATCAGCTCATCGAGTCGCTGGTCCTTCTTGATGTCCGCGGGGAGGTCGATCTCATAGACCCCGGCGGTCCCAGCCTCGACGTCTCGCCACAAGGAGCCGGTCACATAGCGGCGAATGATCACCTCGATAGGCAGCGGCTCCGCGCGGCGCACGCGCATCACGTTCGGGTGGGGGACGTCGATGAGGTGGTTCTCAATGATGTCCTCGGTACGCCGGAAGGACTCGACGGCGATGGCGTTGAGGATCGCACCCTTGCAGGGGATCGAGGTGAGCACCACGTCGAACGCGCTCAGGCGGTCCGTCGTGACCATCAGGATCTCTTTGTCTCCGAGGAACAGATCTCGGACCTTCCCTTTGCGATGATCTCCGAGATGCGCGAGGCGCTCGACATCAATGCTGGTGAAGTCCGATTCCATGTAACGGTTCAGATCTTGGCGCAGGGTCATAACGGGCTCCTCTCCGGGGCATGTCGGGTCCGGCTGATGGCGGGAGCCTGTACTCATCTCTGGGCGGGATGCAAGCCCAGAACGCTCGTAAAACCATCGTCTGTGGGCGGGAGCAGCGAGCCGGACTTTCCCAGGTCACCACTGGAGCATCTCAAGGTGATTTTTGTGAGATCGCCTCGCGTCCTAGTTCCGGGCTGCTAGTCCCTTGACAAGACTCGTCTTTTCTGAAAGTTAAACGCGCGACTTTCAGCGTCACCACGGCGCTAGGGATTGGGAATGGTAAGGACTGGCGACGACATCAGGGACGGCCGTGAGCTCGTCAAGATGAGCGAGCTCTCGCGTCGCAGTGGTGTGCCCGGACCCACCATTAAGCACTACATGCGCGAGGGGCTCCTTCCGCCTCCTGCCAAGCGCACCAGCCCGAATATGGCGTACTACGACGCGGCTCTCGTGCCGCGGATTCGCCGCATAAAAACCCTGCAGCGAACCCAGTTCCTTCCGCTCAAGGTCATCAAGCGACTGCTCGATGAGCCTGCCCCCACGAGCGCTCAGAAGGACACGATGGTTCGGGCGATCGCCTCCGTCCTCGCTGACGAGGCTGGACCCTCCAGCGTGACGCGGCGCGAGCTCTTGGCGGACGGCGTCCCTGGAGAAGATCTCGATTACCTGCTCGGGATCGGGCTCCTTGAGCCGTCTGGTGAAGGAGAGGACGCGGTGTTCTCCGGAGACGATCTGGAGATCATCCGGACGATCTCTGGCGCTCGAAGAGCAGGACTGACTGAAGAGATGCTCCCGACCTCCATTCTGTTGACCTATTACGAAGCCCTGAGGGCGCTGGTCCAGGTGGAAGTGGGACTGTTTCGAGATGGGGTTCTACCCCAGGCTGGCGAGGGCTTAAGCGCCCTGGCCGAGGAGGCCACGCGTTTAAGCGAGCGCCTCGTCGTCCACATTCGCCGCAAGCAACTTATACCGGCCATGGAACGACTCGTAGAGGATGAGATCGCCAGCCGGCAGGGCTGAACCGCAGCCCAAACACAACCCACGCGCGCACCCCCCTGGAGAATCGACGATGAATCGACCGCTTTGTATTGCGGCGTGGGTCCTTCTGTGCGCCGCAGGCTGTGCGTCGCCAGAGGAGACAGAAGCGCCTCTCGACTTTAGTCCCGCAGGAGCCACCACCGGCTCGCAGTCCGAGACGCAGAACGCCGACGGCACGACCCCTGGAGCGCAGCCTTCAGGACCCGCAACGGCTTGCGCTCCGTTTGAGAACTCGGGTCCCTGGGTCTCCGGTGTCACGACTATCGAGTATCAGGGGAACCTGATTGAGGTCTGGTACCCGGCCGACGTCGCCTCCACGGAGGGCGTGGACCGAGACATCTACGACATGCGCGACTGGCTGTCCCCCGAGGACGCGGCCAAGCTCCCGTTCACGGCGCCAACGCGTTTTGAGACGGACGCTTTTCGCGACGTCCAGCCCAGCGTCTCCGGTCCCTTCCCCGTGCTGCTCTTCAGCCACGGCCTTGGTGGCTATCGATCGCAGTCGTCCTTCCTGATGACCCACCTCGCGAGCTGGGGTGTTGTCGTCGCTGCTCCGGAGCACCCGGAGCGCAACCTCGGCGCGGTTCTCACCGGCGCTCTCGGAGGCGACCAGGCCAGCGACCAGATCCTCGCGGCTCTCGATGCGCTCGGAACCTCCACGCTTCTGGCCGGCAAGGCTGACACCTCCCGCGCCATCGTATCCGGTCACTCGGCCGGCGGAGCGGTGATCTCTGCCCTGGCGAATCAGCCTCCCTTCCTCGGTTGGGTAGGCCTGGCCACCATCGCTGAGGTTGACGCCCCGAATAAGGCCGGTCTGCTCCTGGGCGGAAGCCGCGATGATCTCGCGATCACGACCACGATGACCTCGGCCTTCGCGAAGTCGACCTCAGCTCCGAAGCGGTACGTCTCGATTCTGGATGCCGGTCACCTGGCGTTCGCTGACCTCTGCCTCATTGGAGCTGAAGAGGGGGGTGTCCTCCAGATCGCTCTCGCTTCCGGCGTAGAGATCCCGCAGGACCTCATCCCCATCATCACCTCGATGGCGGAAGACGGATGTCGGCCCGATGACCTTCCTGTGGAGCAGGCCTGGCCGATGATTCGGCATGAGGTCACGGCGCACGTGAGGAGCCTCCTCGGTTGGAACCAGCCTCCCGCGAGCCCTTACGCCTGCTTCTCCAGCCTGGTTGAGAACTTCGTGGAGGATCTCTCGGTTCCCATGACCCCCGAGCCCGAGGTGAACCCGCAAGGCGGATCGGATCCGGTTGGCGAGCCAGGGACGGACCCGACGGACGACCCGGCGGACGACCCGGCGGATGACCCGGCGGATGACCCGGCGGACGACCCGGCGGACGACCCGGCGGACGACCCGGCGGACGACCCG
>CALCNF010000138.1 GCA_937897815.1 uncultured Pseudomonadota bacterium
CGCGTATCCATGGGTCGAACCGTACGCTCCGCCGCGTTTCCGTACAACTCCCATACGGCCCGCCACAGACTTGCGACGAGGGTTACGGTCATGAGAGGGTCTGCGCCATGAAAGCACACCTAGCTCTACTCCTATCCGCCTCTCTTATCGTCGCCTGCTCGGACGACTCTGGCAGCGCCGATGCAACTCAGGACGTCGCCGTGGCTGTGGACGCCGCAGACATCAGCGTGACTGAAGACGCGCAGTCCACCGACTCCGTGAGCCCGACCGAGGACGCGACGACGGCGGTGGACACCGCAAGCACGCCCCCGGCTGACGTCAGCGTAGACGCCCCTTCACCTGATGGGTCGGACGCCGGCTCCACCCCGGACGGCACGGCTACGTCCGATATCGTGGAGCCACCGGATGCCATCGAGCCAGAGGACGTCGCGCCAGCGAAGCCCCAGCCCACCGAGCACCCTCCGATTCAGGAGACCTACGAGACCTGGATCGGGGACTGGGAGATGACTCCCGGTCAGGAGAACACCCGGTGCGTGATTAAGAAGCTCAACAACGAGGAGCCCATCTGGGTCACGGGGATTCACTCGCAGCTGGGGACCGGCTCGCATCACATGATCGTGTACCGCACGGCCGACAGCGAAGAGCAGCCTGAGCCCTTCGACTGTGATCCCTTCACAGAGACGCTCACAGGCAACGCCTACCCACTGTTGATCACGCAGGTGTCGGAGGAGAGCCTCGTCATGCCCCCTGGGGTGGCCGTGAAGTTTGAGCCCTTTCAGACGATTCGAATCGAGGCCCACTTCCTGAACTACTACCCTGAGAGCATCACGGCGCACGGAGACGTCAGCTTCGACACCATCAACGAGGAAGACGTGTGGAGCGAAGCGGATATGCTCTTCTACGGGGACGTTGGCTTCGAGCTGCCACCCAACCAGGAGTACCAGACCAACTGGGCCTTTCTGCCCGTCTCCGATGGCGTCGAGGTGTTCGCCATGACGGGGCACACGCACCAATACGGGACCAACGTTGAGGTCTACCACGCCGATGACGTCGACGATGACTCGACCCCCGTCTATCCGCTGGAGACGCCCTTTCAATGGGACGAGGCGCCCGTCACGCAATACGACCCCCCGCTGAAGTTCAATGGGTCCAATGGCCTGCGCTTTCGCTGCAGCTGGAACAACACGAGCGACAAGAAGGTCGGGTTTGGCGAGAGCGCCAACCAGGAGATGTGCTTCGTTTGGGCCTATTACTATCCATCGTCAGGCTATCAAGTCTGCGTCGACATCAAGGGGCTCGGGCTCGACTTTCCGGGGCTTGGGGACTCCGTATGCTGCCCCGGGAGCTTCGTCTGCGATCTGATCCCCGGTTTCCTCTAGTCCCCCCTGACAGGAGCCCCCCCATGCGCACCCTGGTCCTCTTCTCATGCCTCGCTGTGTTCACCGGCTGCTCCACCGTGGAGGGCTGGCTCGGCATGGACGAAGACGAACCCGCCGCCGCCACGGAGCCCACGACATCAGACGCGGGCACAACGGCCACCGACACCAGCGACTCCGATACGGCCGCTTGGACGGACACCGCGGGGGTCGAGGATGTACTGACGCCCGACCCCGTGACACCGGATTGCGATCTCGTGCCCACGCTCGCGTCCCTGGAGGACCAGTATTTTGGCCCCTCGTGTACCTTCTCCAGCTGCCACGACTCGGACAACCCGGCCGGGGCGCTGGATCTGAGCCCAGGCAACGCCTACGACGCCATGGTCGATGTCGCCGCCCAGGGTGACGCAGCGGCCATGCTGATCGTCCCTGGCGATCCCGACAACTCCTACCTCGTCCACCGTGTGGAGGGAACGAGCGGCGTGTTCATGCCGCCGGGCGTGACCGAGGCGCTGGACCCCGAGTGCCGCATCGCCACGCTGCGGGCGTGGATCCTCGCCGGAGCGCCCCCGGAGTAGGCCTGTGAAGGACCGGACGGGGTCGCCTTTTTCCATTTGACACCCCGCAGGGCCTCTGCCATAAACCGTCCTCGCTTCGCGGCGCGGAGCGCAGTGACAAGGGCGAATAGCTCAGCTGGTAGAGCACCTGCCTTACACGCAGGGAGTCACAGGTTCGAGCCCTGTTTCGCCCATTGA
The DNA here is from genome assembly GCA_937897815.1 of uncultured Pseudomonadota bacterium. Lineage (GTDB taxonomy): Bacteria > Myxococcota_A > UBA9042 > PHBI01 > CALCNF01 > CALCNF01. Next base: position 2,132 of record CALCNF010000138.1, read on the forward strand.
AAATTCAACGGTGTCCAGGCACCGATAGTCCCCCAGGGGACGCCGCCAGTGGGGCGGTAGTTAAGTTGGTTATAACGCCGGCCTGTCACGCCGGAGGCCGCGGGTTCGAGTCCCGTCCGCCCCGCCAGAAGAAGGTCCGCAGATTCGTCTGCGGGCCTTCTTTGTTTTCGGGTACCAAGAGAGCCCCTCCCTGGGGACTTTTGGACAGCATCGTTGACCGCTCTCGCGACGCGCGCTACACCCCTGAGAATCCGACGTTCCGGTCGCCTCTGGCGACCCAAGGAGAACACTGTGACCTCGTTCCTTCAGACCTGGAAGCGCACCCAAAACTGTGGCGAGCTGCGCCGTGAACATGTGGGCCAGACCGTCGTCCTCATGGGCTGGGTACAGAACAACCGCGACCACGGCGGATGCATCTTCATCGACCTGCGGGACCGATACGGGATCACCCAGGTGCGGTTTGACCCGGCGGTGAACGCAGAAGTCCATGAGCGAGCGGATCGCCTGCGCTCGGAGTGGGTGATCGGGGTCCGTGGAACGGTCGTCGACCGCGGCAGCAACGAGAACGCCAACCTGGCGACCGGAGCCATCGAGCTGGAGGTGACCGATCTGGAGATCTTCAACCGCTCTGAGACTCCCCCTTTCCAGATCTCCGAGCAGTGCGATACGGGCGAGAACATTCGCCTCCAGTACCGGTACCTGGACCTGCGCCGCGCGCCACTGCAGCGCAACCTCATCCTTCGACATGAGATCACCAACCTCACGCGGAACTACCTCAACGATCACGACTTCCTGGACCTGGAGACCCCGATCCTCACCAAGAGCACCCCTGAGGGCGCCCGCGACTACCTGGTCCCCAGCCGCGTTCATCCGAACCAGTTCTATGCGCTCCCTCAGTCCCCTCAGATCTTCAAGCAGATCTTCATGATCTCGGGGTACGACCGCTACTTCCAGATCTGCCGGTGCTTCCGCGACGAGGACCTCCGCGCGGATCGTCAGCCCGAGTTCACCCAGATCGACGTGGAG
>CALCNF010000139.1 GCA_937897815.1 uncultured Pseudomonadota bacterium
CTCCGCGCGGGCGCCGCCCATCAGCCCCACGAGAACCAGCGATCCGGTCTTGCGTAGACACCGAAGCATGTCGATCAGACCTCCACCGCCCACCAGATCGATGGCGACCGATACACCCTGGTCGCCGGTCGCCTCGAAGGCCTGCTCCGGGAGGTTCTCGCTGGAGCCGACCACGCCGATATTCAGACCGTGCTCTCGGGCCATCTGGACCTTGGAGTTCGTGCGGCTGCACCCGATGGACTTGGCGCCGATGGCCCGAGCGATCTGCAACGCGGCGGTGCCGACTCCGCTCCCGACCGCGTTGATCGCCATCCACTCGCCAGGGCTCAGGCCGCCCTGGAGCACGAGCGCGTCGTAAGCGGTCAAGAAGGCCTCGGGGATCGCCGCGGCGTCCTGGAGCGAGACCCCATCCGGGATCGGCATCGCGATGTCTTCGTGGAGCAAGCAGCGCTCCGCGGCCGCCCCGCCGCCCACGATTCCCATGACCCGATCGCCGACCTCGAAGCGCGTAACCTCAGTCCCTCGCCCCTCCACGACGCCCGCCAGCTCCAATCCGGGGATGTCTTCCGGGCAGCCGGGTGGCGCCGGATAGAGCCCTCTTCGCTGGAGAAGGTCCGCGCGGTTGAGCGCAGAGGCGTGGACCCGGACGAGGAGATCTCGCGGGCCGCAGATGGGATCGGGGCGCTCGCTCATGGCGAGGACCTCGGGCCCGCCCGTCTCCGAGATGACGATCGCTCTCACGCGCCGTCCGCTTTCTTGCAGGGACCTGCGGTGCTGGGACCGGCCTTCTTGAGTCCCTCGAGCATGGAGTTCGCGGTGAGCGCGTCGGGGAGCTTGATGACCTCATCGGGTTTGCCGGCCGGAAGGATGAGGTACATGGGTACGCCCGGGCGCTTGAAGCGCTTGAGCCAGGTCGTGATGTTGGGGTCCTCGTTGGTGTAGTCGGCTTTGACCGGGACCACGCAGCCCTCGGTGATCTTGGCCTTCATGTCATCGGTGTTGATCACGGTGCGCTCAAAGACCTTGCACGTGACGCACCAGGAGGCCGTGAAGTCGATGAAGACCGTCTTGCCTTCCTTCGCCAGGGCGTTCACGTCGTGCTTGGCGAAGTCGAGCCACTGGATCTCTCCATCGACGATCGGGGGCGCGATGGTGGGCGCTTTGGCCTTGGCGTCCTCCGTGGCTGTCTCGCCACCTGCCTTCGCCGCCTCGCCAGCGTCGTCGGTCGCGGGGCTCGTGGCCGCCACCGGAGCGGGGCTCGCCGTCGGAGCGGGTCGGTCCAGCTGGACGGTCGCCTGGGCACCACCAACGATCAGGACCAGGGCGACGACCATGGCCAGCCAACGGGAGCGATTCGAGCGCATCGGGTCGCCCCAGTGGCCGTAGATCCATCCCGAGAAGGCGATGATCAGGAGGAAGACGAGGAAGCTGATGAGGCCCTCGCGCGTCACCTGGTAAGAAAGCACGTCGATCAGCCACACGGCCGTACCGATCAGGAG
>CALCNF010000140.1 GCA_937897815.1 uncultured Pseudomonadota bacterium
AGAAGGCGCGCCTGGAGAAGACCCTGAAGATGATCGACGGTCAGTAGCGCTCGGCCTGGCCGACAAGCAGACCCGTGTAGCGCCCGCTGGTGAGCGCCGTAACGTCGCCCACGATCACAAGCCGGTCTCGCGCGCGGCTCACGGCGACGTTCATGAGGTTTGGACGCTCATTGAGCCAGGCAATGGACGAGGGTTCGGTCGCCACGGTCGAGAGGATCACGATGTCTCGCTCGCCTCCCTGTAGGCGATGGATCGTCCCAAGCAGTGGGCCGCCCTTGTGGGCGGGCTCAATGGCCTGGGCCGACGCGGTGTGCTCCCAGTCGCCCACGCGGACGCCGAGGTCTCTCAGGAGGCGTCGAACGAGGGTGGTCTGGGCGCGGTAGGGCGTGAGCACGCCGATGTCGTGCGGCGCCACTCCCTGGTCGATCAGGTCGCGGACCAGGGTGGCGACGCGCTCGGCCTCCGCCTCATTTCGCTGGCTCCCATACCAGGGCTCCTGAGCCCCCTCGGTGGCCAGGATGCGGACCTCATCATCGATCACGTCCGCGGCGGGCGTAGCGGCGGGAGGTGTGTGGACGCTCAGGTCGTAGCCGCAGAGTTCATTGGAGATCTGAATGATCCCCGGCTGGCAGCGGAAATGATCGCGGAGGCGGATCACCTCGTCGACACGCCACTCTGCGAGGCGTTGGGCAGAGCTGTATGCCGAGCGCGTGAGTCGGATCGCGTGCCAAGCCGGGTGGTGCTCCGGCACGCTGAGATCTTCAAGCAGGGCACGCTCCTCCTTGTCAGACAGAGTGCTCACGGGCTCGAGCTGGTGGGTGTCTCCTAGAATCAGCGCGCGTCGGCAGCGCGAGAGGGCTCCGACGGGATAGGAGACGTGACACTGGCCAGCCTCGTCGATCACCAGCAGGTCAATCGAGTCCCGCTCCAGCGGCAGACTGTTGGAGATGGACAGCAGCGTGGTGCCCCAGGCCGGGAAGATGGCGGCCAGAAGGTCACGCGTCTCCTCGTCTTCGATTTGCTGCGTCCACCAACCGCGCCCGCCAGCGGCGGCGCGCAGCCTCCTCAAGAGGGGGGTGAGCTCCGCGGTGCGCGCGCCCAGCCAGGCGTCGCGTACCCGTCGAGCCGCCTCAAAGAGCTCAGCTCCTGCGGACTCCGCGTTCTCGCTGTACAGCTCATCGAACTCACCCTGCGCCACGAGGAGCTCGGCGCGGCAACGGCGAGCGTCGGCCCCATCGACAAAGGCCAGGACGCGATCCAGGGTGTTCGTGGCGTGGAGCGCCATCACCTCTCGATTTCCTAAACGCAGGGCCAAGGGAGGAGAGTCGCCCACGGCGAGGGGCGCGATGACGTTGTCGACAGCCTGGTTGTTTGTGCTCACGAGGACGCAGTTGCAGGCGCGGTATTGATCCGAGCTGTACACCCCCCTGGCGACGTTGTGCACGAGGGTGTCTGCGACAAGATTGAGCACGAGATCGGTCTTGCCCGTCCCCGGAGGGCCCTCGACGGCCGTGTGCACGCTGCCGAGGGCTCTCTCGGCGGCGAGACGCTGGGTCGCCGTGATCCCTCGCTCCTTGTACAGGCCCCTGAGCGGTCGCTGATCGACCGGAGGGCTCTCGCCCGCCATGTACGCCAGGAGGGCAGGGGACCAGAGCTCCGGCTTCCTGTCGATCTGGCTGGCCTCTCGCTGCAGACCCGCCGTCGGGACACCCCAGGCGGCGTCGCCCACCATGGCGAAGGGCTCGACTCTCGTCGTCCCTTTGGAGCGGAACGCGGTCGCGAGGGCGTGACACAGATCGTCGATGAGCACTCCCGGGTGGGCGTCGTACAGCTCCTCCTCGTCGAACTCTCCGTCACGAAGGAAGGCGGTCATACCCGAGATCAACGCCTCACAGCTCATCTCATCGGCGTCGTCGATCCAGGTCGCGAGCTGATCGACCGCCTCTGCGTCGCAGCCGGTGACGCGCTGAAGGAGGTTCGTGTTGACCAGGTACGGCTGACCGAGCAGAGAGACGTCGAAAGCGTGCAGGGAGAGGGAGCGAGGGGGGTCGCCCGCCGCGCCTCTTCTGCGGTCCCCATAGGAAGGGGGACGCCAGGGTCGTCCCTCGTCGTCCTGCCAGTCCAGGGCCACGGGCAGCTGAAAGAGGGGCGCCAGGTGGGCGCGACCCCTCTGAGTGAACTGAACCACGGGAAATCCGATGACGATCATTCCACCCTGCTCGGGAGCTCGCTGCCCGCGGCTGGCGAGGAACTCTCGACGGTAGGAGTCCCGAAGGGCGTGCTCACAGAACGGGGCGTGGCGCGGGTGAAGCCGGTCGATGGCCAGGTGGTGGCGTCGCTGGATCAGGAAGTCCAGTACGCCAGACACGTCGTGGTCCATGACAGGGACCTCAAAATAGGGTCGTCCCTGAGAGGGCTGGAGGAGGTCTGGATTGAAATCCGACCCGGTCGCCTCGATGGGCATCGCCGGCAGGCCCACGGAGGACGCAGCCTCGTGACGCAGCGCCGCGATCCAGTAGCGCAGGGCTTCGCGCGCCTCGTCGTGGGTGAGGTGCGCCTGGCTCACGTCGAACTAGCGCGCTCGGTAGGTGATGCGACCGCGGGTCAGATCGTAGGGCGAGAGCTCCACGGTCACCGTGTCTCCCGGCAGAATGCGGATGTAGTACTTACGCATCTTGCCGGAGACGTGGGCCAGCACCTTGTGACCGTTCTCAAGCTCGACTCTGAACATAGCGTTCTTGAGCGGCTCGACAACCGTTCCTTCCACTACGATGCCTTCTTCTTTGGCCACGACTCCTCCAGTTGCGTTGCAGCGACGTTTCGCGGGGTGCCTTTAACCAGGCGAGAGGGCCCCTGTCAAACCTCAACCCGATTGAATGAGGCGTTCGAGCCGGTCCATCCCGCGTTCTACGGCGTCCATGGAGGGTCCAAAGCTCAGTCTCACGTAGCTCTTCAGGCGCGACGGAATGTGGCTCCTGCGCTGTCCCGGGTTCACGTCGAAGAAGACGCCGGGGACGACGATCACCTGCTCCTCCAGGGCGGCCCGGAAGAAGCTCATTCCGTCCGAGAGCGGCTCCGGGAGCCCATCGAGCCGAGCGAAGCAGTAGAAGGCGCCTCGTGGGGCGTGCTCGATACGCAGCCCCATGGCGTTCGCCCGCTCGACCATCAGGTCCCGCTTGGCGCCAAACACGCGCTGGATCGAGCGAGCCTCGTCGTCCGCGACCGCAGGATCGAGCAGGGGGAGGGCGGCGCGCTGAATCAGATGCGGGGCGCCTCCATCCAGAAAGGAGCCAGCGGATCCGAGGCGGTCGATCACCTCGCGGGGGCCGAGCGTCCAGGAGAGTCGCCAGCCTGGGTACCTCCAGTTCTTGGTGAGCCCGTCGAGGATGACCACCGGATCCTGGTCCACGTCTTCCACGGAGGCGCAGGCGCTCACGCTCGCCCCGAGCCCAGCGGCGCCGTCGTAGATGTAGTGTGAGTAGAACTCATCGACGATCGCCCAGCAGCCTGTCTGGCGACAGATGTCCACCCAGGTGTCCATCGCGTCGGGATCGACCAGCTGCCCCGTCGGGTTGGAGGGGTTCGACAAGAGGAGCCCGCCGAGGCCCTTGCCCACGATCTCCGCCTTCAGACGGCTCGCGCTCAGGGAGAAGCCGTCCGACTCGTCGAGGAGGATCGGCATGGGGACGAAGGCCCTGAAGATATCGAGGAGCTCTTCGTAGGCTGTGTAGTCCGGCAGGAAGTGCCCGAGGTGGATGTTGCCCAGGGCCGCGGCGACGCGCGTGAGACCTGCGCGCCCTCCAGCGGAGATCGCCACGTTCTCGGCCGTGTATTGGCTCTTCTTTCCCTTTCGGTAGCGAGCGTTGTAGAGCTTGGCCACGGCCTCGCGGAGATC
>CALCNF010000141.1 GCA_937897815.1 uncultured Pseudomonadota bacterium
ATCCTTCACTGAACATCCATTGGGGTGAGGCGGCCCTATCCGTCACATTTTCTTCGCGACCACCATGGCCCAGGATCAGGGTGGTGACCAGTGGGCCCGAACACCGAACCCTACGGCCACGAGCGGTGACCTCCAGAGCTCTACCTCTTCAGCGCGATAGGATTGACCCACGACGGGGCTCATCAGCTCGGCTGCGACCTCCCATCGCCAGCGGTCCCTCCTTATAAGGTCCCAACCTATCTGTGCTCCGGCTGAAGCGGCTGCGCTCCAGGCGCCGCCGGTCTCGCTCAGCCCATCTCCTCTGGCGTGCTCCGCGCCAAGCTCCCCGACAAGACAGGCGCGCGCGGTCTCTCCGGCGAGGCAAACCCGCGTCGCGATGGCGATCGCGTACGTGGTGAGAAGCACACTCGACGCCACGCCCGACGCGGGTAGACGAGCGCGGATACTCAACCCTGCCATCAAGCGTGATGTCCTCAGGGTGCCACCCGCGCTGACCCCCGGGGCGGTCTTCGGCGCACTACCCAGGCGCATCCAGGCTCCGGTCTCCAGCGCCCCCTGGACGTCGCCCCTGTCGGTGGACTCAGGTTTCGCCTCTTCGACGGCCAGGAGCGCGGACGGCAGACGATTGAGCCCGACGCGTCCCTCCCCGCCTTCACGGGCTCTTCTGGGGAGACGTGGGCGCTCGACGGCGTCCGGGTCGAGGGCGAGGCTGATGGCGAGAGCCAGGCTGTCGACCAGCCCGGAACACGCTCCAAGGGAGGCGGTCATCTGTCGCTCTCCGACGGCCGACGACGCCCGCACGAAGCGCGCCTTGCCAACCAGCTCGCCTCCGCGAACCTGAATCTCCACGGTAACCCGGAGGATCGCGCGCTCGACGAACGGATCATAGCCGAGCCTCCGATTCACAGCCGCGCGCATCGCGCTGACGCCGGGACAGCTCTCCCCTTCGCTGGAGAACTCAAGCTCGGCCTTCACCTCTGCTCGGGCCTCGCTCGCGAGAGCGCCCATCAGCAGGACGAGCACCCACATCCCGGCGAGGGCCGGCTTCATGGTGACGGGGCCACCTCAGCGGGATCAGAGCGTCGCTCGACCGTGACACCCCTACAGATCTCTCGGAGCGCGTCGCCGAGGTTGTCGAAGCCCTGGCGCGTCGCGATCCCATCGCAGGCCAGGTTCGCGCCCTGGGCCTGGATCCACCAGGTCTCTCGTCGATGCTTGGGACGGCTCGCGCTCCCTCCCTTGCGGAATCGAGCCAGAATCGCCTTCTCGTAGTGCTGTTCTCCCTCCACGACCCAACCGCGAGCGAGCAGCGTCTCTTTGCCACGACCCGCGCCGATGAGGAGAGGTTGTGCCTTCTCGGTCGTCACCGCGAGGCGAAACTCACCGCCCGGGGTCGCCGCGAGGATAGAAGAGTCAAAGCGGTGAACGCTCATCGAGCCTGGCACGGTGATGCCCATGGACCCGTCAAGCGTCTGAACTCTCTGGGGAGGCAGCTCGTCCATCACAGAGGGCTCCTCGGACTCCGCTCGTTCCGGCAGGTCGCCGATGCAGCTCGCGATGAGCAGGGCGCTCACGAGCAGGAGCGGCCCTCGGGGGTCTAGAAACGGCGAATCCATGAGCGCAGTGTAGGGGAAGGCCTCGCGGAGCGTCTACTGAGTCTGATCGATGCCGATGCCCGCGGCCGAACAGCGCCCTCAAAACCCCGCTCGCCGCCTTCTCGAGGGCCCCGAGAATCAGGACCTATGACCCGGCCCGCCGCCGGTCATTAGAAACCCCGACATGGATACGGCCCGGTGTCAGCAGTCCCCTCGGGTGACACCGCCCCCTTGTACCGGAAGCCAAGGGCGTCCATGCTCACAGAGTGACGCACGGGACAACCATCCACCATCAACTGCTCCTGAGCCTCGGCCTCCTCGCGCTGGTCGCCACGAGCGCAAGCTGTAAGGAACAGAAGGAGGAGGTGCCCTGCGGGATTCCGCTGGAGGAGGCGCTGAGTGAGCTGGGTATCGCCCCAGTTCCGGGCGCGTCATGGGCGGGAATCAACGTGTATCCAGATCGGACGATACCGGGACGTGAAGGGCTGGTCTTGGACCCCTACCCCATGTCCCGAGGCGATCACCTGGTGGAGCGATGGTGGCGGGATCCAGCGACGTGCGGCATCGATGGTGGCACGTACGACTGGGCGCCGCCCCCGCCGCGCACGGCGTCCGCGCCGTCCGGGGGCACAAACCTGCTGACGAGCTTCGCGAACCCTCGCGTTCATTCCCTGCTCGTGGTTGGCGGTGACGTCGGCGGCCGAGAGGACTACGACGCCTGGCGCAGCGCCCTTCAGGCCCTCGGCGCCGTGGGGCTCACCCTGTTCGAGCCCACGCGAGGAGAGGCGGAGGACGCCATGGCACAGGTCTGCGCGAACCTGTCCTATGACGACACGATGATCCTGGTCACCACGGGCCGCGGCTCGCCCGCCCGCAAAGGCTCCCTTCACCTGCTCGACGAGGCGTGGAGCTACGAGCGAATCTCGATGCTGCTGGACTACCACTGCTCGGACGCGCGCGGTCGCTTCTGGGTCCTCGACAGCCCCTGGGCCCAGGGGCTCAGTGACTGGCCAATCTCAGCGCTCCCTACGCGGATCTGGCACGCCTCCGACCCTCACCACCCGAACGCACCGCGGGTGAGGCCAAACGGGGGCGGCCTCTTAACCGCGGCCCTCACGGCCCACATCGAGGAGCGCGCCAGCTCCGCGTGTCTCAGCGGTCGCCCCGCGGAGGCCGAGCAGGTCGCCTGGGTCCTCGACGACGGCGCGGCCGTGATCGATCGAATGAAGCAGGCTCGGTGGGCAGCGGTCGGGCCGGGAGTCGTTGAGCGTGCGGGCCTGGGCACAGAGGACCTACCCGCGGAGCGCCACCTGCTCATCGACGAGGTTCTTCACGATCTCCCCTCGACCATCGTGAGTGACTTCGGGACACCGGAGGTGGGCGTGCCGTGCGACTCGGATGATCCATGCCAGATGTTGATCTCAGGGTGCCCCATGGGCGCCTGTGAGACCTGGCATTGTGTCGCGAACCGATGCCAACCCGCAGCGGCCAAGGGCCGCTCTTGCGATGACGGCAGCGTGTGCACCACCGACGACACCTGTGACGCCCTGGGCCTGTGCACGGGAGACTGGCTGCCCTGCGCGGACGGCGACCCGTGTACCACCGACACCTGCCACTGGGCCAAGGGCTGCGAGTACGTAGACAAGCTCGAGGGCGCGCCATGCGCTGACGGAGACGCGTGCACCAAGGGCGACACCTGCGACGCGCTCGGGATCTGCGCGGGAGAGCAGCGAGACTGTGATGACGGCGACCCATGCACCGCCGATTCCTGTGAGACCGATGAGGGATGCGTGCACGTGCACGCGAAGGCCCCATGCGACGACCTGAATCCCTGTACGCACCAGGACTACTGCAAGAGCGGCGTGTGCGTCGGCCAGCCTCTGCCCTGCTACGACGACAACCCCTGCACGCTGGACACCTGCGACCCCAAGGAGGGCTGCGCCTTTGTGGCGACCGCCGACGGTGCGGGCTGCGATGACAAGGACCCCTGCACCTCCCAAGAATACTGCCTCGATGGGACATGCGTCGGCGAGAGCAAGAGCTGCGACGATGGAATTCCCTGCACCATCGACACCTGTGAAGGAGGCGCCTGCATCCATCTGCCACCGCCTGGCCACTGCGCGACGGCCGCCGGCTGCACCCCTGTGGGGTCAAACCCTGTCGATGCGCCCTGCCTGGTCTGCGCGGCCACAGACGTCCTGGTCGCGGACCCCTCCCAGGACGGGCAGGCGTGCTCTGATGACGGGATACCGTGCACCGAAGATCGGTGCAGCTCGGGCGTCTGTCTGCATCCACCCGCGCCGCAGACCTGCGTGACCGCCGATGGCGGGTGCGTGGGTGTCGGCGAGGAGATCGCTCCCTGCCTCGTCTGCGCCGACACCGGGATTGGCCAGGCCTCGGGCGTAGGCGCGCCCTGTGAGGACGGAGATCCGTGCACGGAGGATGAGGTGTGTGGCTCCAATGGACAATGCAGCGGCAGCCTTGCGGCCTGCTGCGCGGGGAATCACATCGCGACCTGCGGCTCAACGCTCTCTGGTGAGACAGCCCCAGTGGGCAAACCATCCCTGGTCGACGTGTGGCCCTGCTACGCGGACTTCAACATGGACGGGCCTGAGACCATCATGAGCTTCACCGCGCCCTGCGATGGGACCGCCACCTTCCACTATGACGGCCCTGCGGGGAGCCTCTTGTTTGGCGTCCGGGAGGGCGACCCCTTCCCGACGGCCCAGGACGCCTGCCTTGAGGGGGCATGCGAGAGCTACTCCCCAAGCGGATTCTCCGCGGAGCTCAGTGAAGGAGAGACCATGCTCCTCGTCATCGACCTCTGGTCGAGCCAGACGCTCCAGGGTGTCTACGAACTGGAGACGCTCTGCGATTGCGCTCCCTGAGCGAGCGCTCAGCTCGCCGCGCTCCGGACGATCGCCTCCATCCGTGAGCGCTGCGCTTGAACCGATCGGGCCAACTCATACTGACCCCGGGCGCGGATAAGGTTGTGCTCGCCGCGGGTCGCAGCCACGGACGGATCGAACCCGAAGTAACGCTCCTCAAGCGCGTCGACGGCGAAGCGGGCCGCCAACTCCAGACAGATTCGCTCGACGCCAGGAACGAGCCCCTCTCGCTCCGCGGGTGAGAGGGGATGATTCTCGAGATAGGCGCGGGCTGCGGCCTCAAAGAGATCGAGGTCCAGGCGCGAGCGCTGCTCGTCCTCGCCCGCCGGGTTGCACCAACTGCGCCAGGCGTCTCCGAGCTCCGCGTCGATGGACATCGGCCCCATGGTGTCCAGATCGAGGAGACAGATGGCCTCGCCATCCGCGCCAAAGCGAAGGTTGGAGACCTTCAGATCGCCATGGGAGACCCGCTCGGGAAGATCGAGCGTGCCGCTCCAGGCCGCCCACTGCCCCAGGATCTCGCAGGCCAGCGGCTCAACCTCCGCAAACAGGCGATGCGAGCCGTGGTGCACCAACCCGGCGGCGAGCTTCCCCATATGACTGAGCGTGTCATGAACCCCGAGCCGCCGATGAACAAAGGTGTAGTCCAACTCCGAGACCGCTCGGTGCCAGCGCGCGACGAGAGTCGCTGCGCTGCGCGCCCGCGCAGGTCCATCGAGACGATGAAACGTCTGGCCCGGGATCCACGTCAGCGCCCTCCACACAGCGCCCTCCGGATCCACGGCGCTCAACGCTCCATCATCCGTTCGTATCAGACGCGGCGTCACCAGCCCCGTCGCCTCCACGTGGGCGGTCACCGCCTCGATGTCTTCGTGAACCTCAGCGCCGAAGATCGGGTTGACCCGCTGCAGCACAGCCGCAACAGGATCGCCGACCATCCAGGTCACGTTGATCAAGCCGCCCTCCAGAGGACGAACAGGGGCCGATTTGAACAGAGACCATGGAGCTGTAAATGGCGTCGTCATGGGGCGCGAGTCTCGCCCCGTCAGGCTCCCGAGTCCACTTCATGACCCGGTGGTCTCGCCAGGGCACCGCAGGCCGAGCTATGGTGGAGGCTCTCTGGAGGTAATTCGAATGACGTTGTCCGCTTTTCTCTATCGAGGAGCGCTCCTTATGGCGCTGCTTATGCTCGGATGCGGTGAGCCTTGCCAAGAGCAGCCATGCGAGGCGAACGGGAGCTGCCAAGAGTACAACCAGCTCCTCTGCTCCTGCTGCCCTTCAGCGGACGAGGTGGCCGCCTGCGAGAGCGCGATCTCGAACGGCTGCCAGAACGGGACCCTGCGCGTCTGTATGGACGAGGCCAGCTGCTCCGCTGAGATCGACAAGTGGAACGTGGCCTACAACCAGGGTGTCGAGCCCTGCGCTTCGGCGGATGTCAGCGAGGTAGCCAGTTTCTGTGAGCAAGCGACCTCCCAGTAGCGCGCCACAACCGCCGGACATCTCAACCGCGGAGGCGCTTTGCCTCGCTGGGCTCTTCGCGCTCCTGAGCGTCTATGTCAGCCGAGCCATATGGGACATCGATGTCTTCTGGCACATCGCCGCCGGGCGAGCGATCCTGGAAGCCGGATCCATCCCGCGGACTGACATCTTCAGCGCCATCGATCCCGAGCGCACATGGGTCACTTTTCAGTGGGGCTATGAGGTCATCGTCTATTGGCTCGACAGCCTGGGCGGCCTGACGCTCGTCAAAGCGGTGCACTCCATCACAATGCTCCTGGGCTTCGGGGCGTTCTGGTTCGTGTGCCGTCGACACTTTCGTCTCGATGCGGCGCTCTCCTTCTTGCTCCTCACCCTGCTCGTCGTCCTCTTTGAGGACCGGATCCGCTGTCGCCCGCACGTGGTCAATCTGGTCGCCTGGTCGAGCCTCTGCCCCTGGTTGCTCTCAGGCGGGGCCCTACGGAACCCGAGACGGACATGGCCGGTCATGGCGCTCGGCCTCTTCATCTGGGCCAACCTGCACGCGGGAGGCGCCTTCCTGTTTCTCGTAGCGGCGTCGACCATCCCCGTAGGGCGAAGCGTGTCGGGCCTCTGGGGCTGGGGCAAGCGGCGCCCCGCCAAGATCAAGGACGCCTGGATCGGGTTCGGGGCCATGCTGATCGGAGCGCTGCTCGCGCCCAACTTCATTCTCGGGAACGTCCAGGCCCTGACGATGCTGGAGGCCACCGAGAGCGCCATCGGCGAGTGGCTGCCAGCCTGGCACTTCTTTTTGATCGGGACGACGCCCGGTCACATGATCTGCGGCGCGGTCCCCGCGCTGCTGTGCGTCGCCTGGCTGATCACCACGGTTGCCGCTGTTCGGGACAAGTGCCAACGGACTCCCCCCTGGGTTCTCCTGTTCGCCTTGTCCATCTGTGTGCTCTCGCAGCGCTCCGTGCGCTTCGTGTGGATCGCCACGTTTGGGTTGATGGTCCTCTGGCCCCACGTCCCGCGACCGAAACTCCACCCACGGATGCGCAGACGCGTCCTGGTGGGTCTGAGCGTGGGCCTCGTCGCCGTCGCCATGCACTTTAACGTCTACGCGCAGCACGGTGGCTGGGCGAATACGGTGGCCCAGGCCTTCACGGGCTCGCCGATTGAAGATCGAAGGTTCCCGACCGCTCATGCGGATTTCCTCGCGTCTACGGGCTTCGAGGGGGGCATCTATTGTCAGGGAAACTGGGGCGGCTACCTCTTGTGGAAGCTGTGGCCCAGCGCACGCGTCCTCGCGGACGGGCGCGGCAACTACTCGCGGGACGTCACTGAGGCTCTGAACACAACCTATGACCGGGCCCGCTTCTCGGAGCCGGGGTTCGGCGAGGAGCTCGAGAGCATCTACAGCCGCTACGACGTGGACGCCATCGTCCACCAGCACCCCGTGTGGCCAAAGGGGCACTCGGTGAACCCGCGCGAGTGGGTGCGTGTCTTTGAGGACCGCCGAGGGGCTATCTGGATCCGAAACACGGAGCGCGGCCGCGCCTACCTCAAACGGCTTCGCGATGCCCGAGGGCAGCCTACGACCAATCCAGGATGACCTTGCCCGACTGCCCCGATCGCATCACCTCGAAGGCCTCCTGGTAGTCCGTCGCGGCGTAACGATGGGTCACCATCGGGCTGACGTCCAAGCCGCTCATGAGCATGCTGCCCATCTTGTACCAGGTCTCGAACATCTCGCGTCCGTAGATCCCCTTCATCACCAGGCCCTTGAAGATGACGGCATTCCAGTCGATGGCCATCTCACCAGGCGGGATACCGAGGATCGCCAGACGCCCGCCGTGATTCATCGCAGAGAGCATATCCGCAAAGGCGCTCGGGTTTCCGGACATCTCCATGCCGACGTCGAACCCCTCTTTCATACCGAGCTGCCCAAGGGTCGAGGCGACCGTCTCTCGCGTCACGTTGATCGCCAGCGTAGCGCCCATCTTTCGAGCGAGCTCGAGTCGGTAGTCGTTCACGTCTGTGACCACCACGTGCCGAGCGCCAGCGTGTTTCGCGATCCCTGCAGCCATACACCCAATGGGTCCGGCGCCCGTGATCAGGACATCCTCGCCCACGAGGTCGAAGGACAAGGCGGTGTGCGTTGCGTTTCCAAGAGGATCCAAAAACGAGGCTGTCTCGTCGTCGATCGCGTCGGGCAATGGGAAGGCGTTCGATGCCGGCAGGGCCAGATAGTCGGCGAAAGCGCCCGACCGATTCACGCCAACCCCCAGGGTGTTGCGACACAGGTGCCGCTTGCCAGCGCGACAGTTTCGACAGTACCCGCAGGTGATGTGCCCCTCTCCGGAGACACGGTCCCCGATGGAGAAGCCGGCCACGTGAGAGCCGACCTCGACCACGTGCCCGACAAACTCGTGACCTGTGACCAACCCCACGGGCACGTTCGACTGGGACCAGTCGTCCCAGTTGTAGATATGAATATCGGTGCCACAGATCGCGGTCTTTCGGATCCGAATCAGGAGATCATTGGGGCCGATCTCCGGCTTCGCCGTCTCCTCCATCCAGATACCGACCTCAGGTCGGCTCTTCACCAGAGACCTCATGAGATCACCCCGAGCTCTCGGCCGACCTCGGCGAACGCCGTGATAGCGCGGTCCAGCTCCTCGCGGCTGTGGGCGGCCGACATCTGACAGCGGATGCGCGCTTGTCCGCGGGGGACAACCGGAAACGAGAAGCCGATCACGTAGATGCCCTTCTCCAGCAGCCGATCGGACATCTCTGCGGCCAGCTTGGCGTCTCCAAGCATCACCGGGATGATCGCGTGCTCACCCGGCACCAGATCGAAACCCAGGGCCGACATCTCAGATCTGAAATACGCGCTGTTGTCGTTGAGGCGCTCACGCAGCCCGCCCTCCCCTTCGAGGAGATCGAGGACCGCCAGCGAGGTGCGCGCGATCACGGGAGCGAGCGTGTTGCTAAACAGGTAGGGCCGAGAGCGCTGGCGGAGCCACTCGACGATCTCCTTGCGGGCCGACGTGTAGCCTCCAGAGGCCCCACCCAGGGCCTTGCCCAGGGTGCCCGTGATGATGTCGACGCGCCCCATAACACCGCAGTGCTCCGGGGTGCCTCGCCCCTCTGAGCCGACGAAGCCGACGGCGTGGGAGTCGTCGACCATCACCATAGCGTCATAGGCGTCCGCCAGATCGCAGATACCCTCCAGGTTGGCGATGGTCCCATCCATGGAGAAGACCCCGTCCGTGCAGATCAGCCGGAACCTGGCGTCCTGCGCCTCTTTCAGCTTCGCCTCAAGGTCGGCCATATCGTTGTTGGCGTAACGGAACCTCTTGGCCTTGCACAGGCGCACGCCGTCGATGATCGAAGCGTGGTTGAGCGCGTCGCTGATGATCGCGTCATCCGGCCCGAGGAGCGTCTCAAAGAGCCCCGTATTGGCGTCAAAGCAGGACGAATAGAGGATCGTGTCCTCCATGCCCAAAAAGGAGGACAGGCGCCGTTCGAGCTCCTTGTGGACATCCTGAGTGCCACAGATGAAGCGCACGGAAGACATCCCGTACCCCTGCTCCTCAACCGCCGCTCGGGCGGCGGTGATCAAGCTGGGATGGTTGGAGAGCCCCAGGTAATTGTTGGCGCAGAAGTTCATCACCTCCGAGCCATCGGCGACCTGGATCAGCGACTGCTGAGGCGACGTGATGACACGCTCCTCTTTGTACAGCCCCGCTTCTCGGACCGCCTGAAGCTCACCACGTAGGTGCTCGATATATGAGCTGGCCATGACCCCTCCTCGTTCGAGAGCGCGTGCATGATGGCGCGCCCGGGAAGCCCAAGCAAGGCAGGAGCCCCTCTCCTCCCCCACCGACTGCGCTGACTAGCCCTTCCAGGCGTCCAGCGCCGCGAGCACCTGGTCCACGTGCCCCTTCACCCGCACCTTGGGCCAGGCCTCGATGACGACCCCATCCGGACCCACCAGGAAGGTCGATCGAATGGTACCCATGTACTCACGCCCGTAGTTCTTCTTGAGACCCCAGGCTCCGTAGGCCTCGTGGAGCGTGCCATCCGAGTCCGAGATCAGCGGGAACGGCAGATCATGCTTGGCCTTGAAGCGATCGTGGCTGCCCACGCTGTCCTTGGAGACACCAACGACCTCTGCGCCGTGCCCGATCGCACGAGCATAGTTGTCGCGAAAGTCACAGCTCTCGGTCGTGCAACCCGGTGTGTTGTCCTTCGGGTAGAAGTAGACAATGTACGGCTTGCCCGCCAGGTCGGCGCTCGAGAGCGTGCCGTCACCGTCGATGGGAAGCGAAAACGCGGGTGCCTTATCTCCAGCCTTCAACATGCTGATGTACCTCGTGGAGTCTGCTCGCCAGCTGGCGTGCGTCAGGGTGAGTATCTTGCCTTGGTAGGCGTTTGGGTCGTAATGCGATGTGATTCGTTTGGCAAGAGGGCCCCTGGCCTCCTAGACTAAACGCTGGCCGACGTTCACAAGGTTCACCCGATGAAGATCGCGCTGATCTCCGACATTCACTCGAACATCGAGGCGCTGACGACCGCGCTGGACCACATCGACTCTCTCGGCGTGGATCAGATCTTCTGCCTGGGCGACATCGTAGGCTACGGAGCCGACCCGAACCCTTGCTGCGAGCTGATCCGCGAGCGATGTGACATCACCCTGATGGGGAACCATGACGCCGCCGTCATCGGGCAGATGAACACGGACTACTATTACGATGCGGCGCGGGAGGCGATCACCTGGACCCGTCAGGTCATGAGCCCCGAGAACTTTCAGTGGCTCTACTCTCTTCCCTACAGCCACGTGATCAGCAACGCCGCGTTCTTCCACTCGGCGCCCCTGCGGCCTTCGGGTTTCTACTACGTCGTCGAGACCAAGGACGCCCAGGCCCACACGCCCATCTTCGATCGTCTACGACCCTGGAACTTCGTCGGCCACAGTCACCTCACCCAGTGTTTTCTCCTGACGGATCGCCGCGCGAAAGACGTCACCGGAAAGAAACTCAAGGTGAAGGACGGTCAGAAGCTGATCATCAATGTCGGCTCGGTCGGGCAGCCCCGCGACCGCGACGCTCGCCTCTGCTTTGGCATCTTCGACTCCGAGGCCGAGACCTTTGAGTACATCCGGCTGCCCTACGACATCGCCTCGACCGCGAAGAAGATCACCGACGCCGGCCTCGACTCCAAGTTCGCCAAGCGCCTGTTCATCGGGCACTGAGCAGCTTCACGACGCGGACAACCTCCGCGGCGGCGCGCTCCACCTGCTCGGTGGTGTTCGACCGGCCGAATCCCAGGCGCAGCGAAGAGAACAAGCGGTCGTCCGGTAGGCCCATAGCCCGCAGGACATGGC